>DASQTN010000526.1:0-5045 GCA_035641895.1 Chryseolinea sp.
AAGTGAAGGCTTGGCTAATTTGTATCCGACTACAAACAAAATACAAGCTAAAGTAGCAAGAGGTATCATATTAAGGACAGATGGTATCGCGATCGCGCATATCAAAAGAAAACAGCCGTGCAATATGGTTGATGTTTTTGTCTGGCCTCCGAACGTGATGTTGGCGGTACTTCGCACGATCACCTGTGTAACGGGCAATCCTCCTATCAACCCAGAAACAATATTGCCCAACCCTTGTGCCTTAAGTTCCTGGTTTGCCGGGGTGATGCGTTTGTGCGGATCCAGCTTATCGGTTGCTTCCACACACAACAGTGTTTCGAGACTTGCAATTATAGCCAATGTCAAAGCGGTAACATATACATTAGGATTCGCAAGGTGAGAGAAATCGGGCAGCGAAAATTGGCCGAAGAAATCTCCGACTGAACTCGCCACCGGGATACTTACCAAATGATCCTTGCTGAGTGTAAAAGGCAAGACCTTGGCATCGAAAAGATTTTTAAACACAATTCCTATGATCACACAAACTAGAGGTCCCTGGATAAGCGTAAATATTTTATGCTTTTTTGACAGGACATTCTCCCACACGAGCAGAATAATCAGCGATATGACGGAAATGAGTAAAGCACCTGGTGAGACAAGTTCAATTGCATTTTGTATAAACGAAAAAGTGTTCTCTTTACCGGAAACGAAAGCTTCATTTCCTTCGAAATCGCGATCATATCCGAGAGCATGCGGAATTTGTTTCAGTATGATAATAAGCCCGATACCTGTGAGCATTCCTTTTATTACACAGGTGGGAAAGTAATAAGCGATAATACCAAGCTTCAGGTAGCCCATTACCACCTGGATGACACCGGCCAGGACGACCGATACCAGAAAGGCTTCCCAACCGTTTAGGGCTGCGATGGCATTCAGAACGATAACGGCGAGCCCGGCTGCAGGACCGCTGACCCCTACTTGAGAACCACTTGCCAATCCTACAACTATTCCTCCAACGATTCCAGCAATGATTCCCGCAAACAGTGGCGCCCCGGACGCAAGGGCAATGCCAAGACACAACGGTAGGGCTACAAAAAAGACAACCATACTTGCAGGGAGATCCTGCTTTATCGACAGAAAATACTGTTTAAAATTCATTGTCATATCCGCTTCTTTTTTTGAGTTCAATTGCGATCTGATGTGAGAATTATAATAGTTCGTTCGATGTTGTCACGCTTGACCAACTCGATGTCTACTCGCCCTTGCCTGTGCCCTTAAGGCACAATACCAACAGCGACGCAGCGATTTACAGAACTGTACAGAGACTTTCCAGTGTTGGGCAGTTCGTCACGATCAAAAATGCTCATTGCGACACCCTTAACCAGAACCAACTTCCGATGCAAGCAATGCCTTCGCTAATTTGGAGGAGTGTTATTATGGAGACCAGGACGGCGTCAGAAGCCGTTCGGTCAATGGCTTCACAGTACCGCGGAATGTCCGGCTTGTACGCGAGGCAGGTACGCTATGCAACCTTCGGACTGACATCGCACTAGCCATGGTAGAATCAATCAAAAACGCACTCAAATGGGGGGAGTGTTTGCGGAATAATTTCTGAACCATATTCATAAAAACTGTCAGTGTTAATATTGAACATAGATTTTAGGCGTTAAAAATTTGCCTCCAAAAAAAATACCAGTTCGACGGCTACCTATTTCATTAGCCTTAAGGACTGCAATTTTTTCAGCGCACGACATTCTGACATTTTCAAGAACTCCAGAGCCTTTTGACAAATGTAAGCGAGAGCTCGCTCCATCAACACTAATTTATTCACACTTTGTATGTATAATAAACCATTTTACATACATTTACGTAATTAACATTGGGGGATGAAGGGTACGAACCTCGGCGAATTTGAAGAACTGGTGCTTCTTACCGTTGCTGCGTTGATGGGAGATGCTTACAGCGTAGCGATTTGTGATGAACTCTCAAATAACAACGGCCGCCCTGTGAAACTTGGCGTAGTACATACGGTGCTCAACCGCCTGGAGGAGAAAGGACTTTTGAAAAGTCAATTGGGTGAAGCAACGAAGACGCGCGGTGGTAAACGCAAAAGATTCTATCAGCTCACCATCCCGGGCAAGTCAGCATTGGTACGGGCTAAGGCGATGCGCGATCAGCTGTGGGACAGGATACCGTCGCTTGCCTGGAAAAAAGTATAGTATGAAAAAGCAACGGCACCATCCACCCACATGGGCACAGCGATTTATCGCGTGGTATTGTAAGCCTGAGCTCACTGAAGATCTAACCGGCGACCTCAATGAATACTTCGAGCGGAATGTACGATCCATCGGAGCCCGTCGGGCGAAGCTGATATATATTATCGATGCCTTTAAATTTTTCAGAAGTTATACTGTACGAAGACCAAAACTTATCAACCTTTTTATCAACTGGATCATGATCGGCAGCTACATCAAAACCTCGGGACGCAGCTTAATGCGAACCAAACTATTCTCTTCCCTCAATATTATTGGCCTCGCCATAAGTATGTCCGTCGGGTTGCTGCTGATCGCGTTCGTGCTTGACCTGCATTCGTACGACAAGTTTCACAAGAATGGTGACAGGATTTATCGCATCACAAACGTAGCGACTTTCAAGGGTGAACAAGGCAGTGGAAAATATCCATCCACTTCAATAAAAACCGGAAAGCTTATCCGTGAGAAAGTGACCGGCATTGAAGAAGTGGCTATTATGCGCAATGACTTTTCGCTTGATGCAGTGGTCGGCGACAATATCCTTCCCATCAAAGGGTACTGGGCCGAGCCGTCGGTGTTCAGGGTGCTTACATTTCCGATGCTGGAAGGAAATCCCGACACAGCGCTGAAAGATCCTTACTCGATCGTTCTCACGGAGACGGCGGCGAAAAAGCTTTTCGGCACCGAATCTGCTCTCGGCAAGGCGATTAAATTCGACACATTCGATTACCAGGTGACCGGTGTAATGAAGGATGTTCCCTTCTTTTCACACATAAATTTTGAAGCGTTGGTATCCCTGTCAACGGCCGAACAACTTAACAAAAACGATAAGAATTTCGAAAAATGGACAAACATGTGGTCGCACTCCGTGTACCTTATGTTGCCGGAAAATGCCGACATGGGTTTAATCCAGTCGCAACTCGATGCCATTGCAAAAGAGGAAAACATCGCCGAAGATCGCGATGGCGATCAGGATGCCAAAATCCAACTCGAGCTTCTTCCTTTATATGACATCGTCGTCGGAGAAGATCTCCAGCGTACGCAGGGACCCTCGGGGCCGCATATGTCCCCCGTTGTGCTTTGGATTCTGGGCGGCCTAGCACTTGTTGTGATATTGTCCGCGTGTTTCAACTATACCAATCTCTCGATAGCACGTGCCATGCGTCGGTTTAAAGAAGTAGGCCTTCGTAAAGCTATCGGTGCCGGGCGGCGCCAGGTGCGACAACAGTTCCTGGTGGAGGCGATCATAATTTCCCTGGCAGCGCTTTTTCTTTCATACTTCATTTTTATCGTATTGCGACCGCAGCTGATAAACATGGCTCCAGAGATGCAGCACCTGGTGAAGTTGGAGCTCACGCCGTCTATGGTCGTTGCCTTTATTTTCTTCTCGGTCACCGTAGGCGTAATCGCCGGCTTCATGCCTGCAATTTTCTTTTCGAAAGTCAGCGCAATCAATGCCCTCAGGAATGTGTCATCGGTGAAAGTATTTAAACATGTATCGCTCAGACGCGCCCTTGTTGTAATTCAATACACGCTCACCTTGATTTTTATAACTACAACTGCCATCGGCTATGTTCAATATAAAAACATACTTGCATTCGACCTTGGATTCACCACAGAAAACATTCTGAACATTGATATGCAGGGTAATAAACCTGATGCCCTTCTCAAGGAATTAGGCGAGATGCCGGAAGTAACTGCCCTGTCCCGTTCGTTAATAATCACCAGTGTAGGGAATGCCTGGGGCGGACAAATGAAATATAAAGATTCACGAGACTCGGCGCTGGTCATGACCAACCATGTCGACGAAAATTATTTACCTCTGCATGGATACGAGCTTGTTGCCGGAACAAATTTTGTTGCACGACCCACTACAGCCGAAGCCGCCAGCGAGGTAATCGTTAACCAGCAGTTTTTAAAACGATTCAACATCGGCACCAACGATCCTCAGAAAGCAATCGGTGAGGAAATAACATTTAGTAATTTCAAAGTACATGGGCGTAAGATGACCATTGTTGGAGTAATGAAAGACTTTCACTATGGTAAGGTCGACAACCTTATCGGTCCGGTTGCATTCATGTACTGGACACCCGAAGACCGGGCAATCATTAATGCCAAAATACAAAGCAACGACATGCCGGCGACCATTGCCAAGATCGCATCGACGTGGAAGAAGTTCGATCGTGTTCATCCATTTGAGGCAGAATTTTATGATGAAGCAATAGAAGAAGCATACAGCGAATTTTCCGCGATGATCAAGATTATCGGCTTCCTCTCATTTCTCGCCGTTTCTATCGCATCTATGGGACTGTTTGGAATGGTGGTGTTCACTACCGAAACCAGGCTCAAGGAAATCAGCATCCGCAAAATGTTGGGCGCCAGCTCCGGCAACCTTGTCTACTTATTGAGCCGCGGTTTTCTTGTACTGCTGTCGATATCGGCACTCATCGCACTGCCGCTAACTTATCTTTTCTTCGAAAACCTTGTGCTCACCAATTTTCCGTATCACACTCCGGTGCAGGTCACCGAGTTGTTTATCGGCTTGCTGGCTGTATTGCTGATCGCACTGATCATGATCGGATCACAAACGATGAAGGCGGCGAAGAGTAACCCGGCGGAAGTCTTGAAGAGCGAATAAATAGAAGATAAATAAAGTCTTCCAAATTCAACGTTAAGTAGGACGCATTCGACGTGTAGTAGCATAAACGACTAACATATTCGCAGTATCGACGGTGTTAGGCAAATCACCCTTTTAGTTCCTGCGATGTGCACGTATACAATTCCTTAAGCCTCATGACCGCCTCATCCAGATGG
>DASQTN010000527.1:0-3431 GCA_035641895.1 Chryseolinea sp.
AGTTTTGTTGCTTGCCAATAAGTGACCGGCCAACATTCCCGTAATACCAGTGACAATTGCTGGAAACGTGCTCAGTATTCCTTCAGGATCCCAAGTGCCCTGCCACATTCTTCCTGGCAACAATTTCGAATCTACCCAGGCCGCAATGTTGACGCCAGGTTCTAACATTACTTTCCCAACACCAGGTGTGGGAATCAACGTCATGGCTAACCAATATGCAACTAAGATCAATCCCCCAATCCAAAGCTGTTGTTTGAAAGAAGTATTCAAGAAGATAAAAGCACAGGGAAGAAATACGAATGCGATTCGTGCCAGTACACCCGTATAGCGTAGTTCGGAAAAATTAAAATCCGGAAGAAGGTTCAGGAAAATTCCGAGTGCATATATCTTAATGAATCGCCAAAAAATCTTTTTATACAGTTCTCCTTTTGACTCACCTTTTTGCAAGGCCCTTCCATAGGATAACACAATCGATATCCCAACAATGAAGAGAAAAAACGGAGCGATGAGATCAGTAGGTGTAAGTCCATTCCAAACCGTGTGACGCAAGGGAGAGAAAACGTATTCGCCGTTTCCGGGAAAATTCACGAGGATCATGGCGGCAATGGTAAAGCCTCGCATGGCGTCCAGAAAGATTAGACGATTGGGTTGGACCGTCATGTTGCTGGTGATTAAATTTCATCCATGACCTGACTGTTCTCCCCTTGCACCGGATCAGAAATAACACCGAGGTATCTTCCCATCCAATATGGCAACAGCCAAATATCTCCTGCGCTGTATTCTGATGTGCCGTTGTCGCCACCGTCAAGATCAAAGCGGTTGGCATTGTGCCGGCTAACGGGAAGCTCACTGGCCGGAAGAACTTCTTTCGTCGTTTGCTCTCTGAAATTCGGTTCCAACAACTCAATGTCCTTCCGGTGACTGTTTGTTATTTTCCAATGAACAAGGTCCAGCGGATATTCCTGCAAGTACCAAACAGCCTCATTCAAATCAAAAGCGTCCGTGCCGGTAAGCGCTGTAAAAATATTCCATGCGCCTTCCTTTTCTGGTCTTTCAATCTGCCAATGATCAAGAATTGTTTCTTTGAATTTTGCTTTCAACGTGTCATTAAAAGCGTAATGATAAAGGCCCCAATATCCAACATAGTACATTTCATCATCAGAGTGATTCCACGACGCTGATAACATCTTGCTCCAGTCATCCGCAGTACTATCTGCTTTCCGAATCTGACTCATTGGAATCATTAAATTCTCATAATAGCCGTGCTTTGTCATCAACTCAAAAGCTTTTTCCTTGTACACTTCTTTCTTTGTGAAATGATAAGCCGTCTGAAGCATAGCAATAATATTCGATGAATTTATTTTGCGATCACCAACTCCGACCGGCCGTGCATTAACATATTGAGGATTCCATTTACCCCACAACGTTGGTTCGCCATTCCAATCCACCATGTACATATCGTTGTCGACCACGTGCTGCATCAGTGAGTCAATCATCGTTGTAGCACGGGTTTGAAGATCTTTCTGGTCGTCGAGAAGTTCTGCCATTAAACCGAACGCAAAGATGTGTCCTATCGCTTCATCGCTGCTCGTTGTCGATTTCCAGTCCCACTCAGGATCACTTGTTCTTCTCCAGGGCTTGTCTTCGTATTTGTAGCCGGTTCGTTCGAATGATCTTGATGGAAAACCTTTTACTCCATTGATAGTATATAACCTTTCCATCGCTTCCATAGATTCGCGAATGTTCTGCAACGCCTCATCCGATTTGGTCACAGCATATCGGAACACTTGACCACCGAGGTACATCGACGTCCAGAGACCATCGTTGTCGGAATCCTCAAGCGATCCAGTAGCAAGACTACCATCCTGCATATACCCGAGGGTACCGTTGAAACCGTGGCGTATATGGCGGGCTCGAACTTGTTTTTCGTAATACATTGCTTTGTCATGAAGCGTCATGGTCTTGAAGCATATTTGACCAAGGCCGTTGTCTGTAAGAATCAATACAGAACTGTCAGGACCCTTTTCAATATCCACCACGTTGTCGGAAGGTAGCCAACGTTTTGACGCATAGTAAACAAATGCTCCGTCCTTATCAGTTGTAAAAGCACCACGTGTTGTACCAAACCAGAGTTTACCATCAATTTCCTCGACTGTGGTAATCTCCGTCCAAGGCAATTTTCGAATAACATCTCCTTTGGGTTCTTTCGAGTCTGCGTCAATGACTTGATAGCCGTCGCGCATACCAATTACAATTTCCTTACCACCATTGGCCAGCGCAAAACAATTGAAATCTGCACCACTGTAAACGGAGGTGAGGGTCAGATCCTTCACTGAAAAAAAGGAAATCGATTGTTTGCCCAATAACCAGAAACCATTTCTGCCAGAATCAAAAGCTATATCAATAATTTCTGCACTTGCTTTACCTTGCCACAGGACTTTTGAATCTTTTAGATATTGAAGCGATTCGCCATCAGAAATAAGGAAGGCAAAATCTTCACCACCTTCAAAGAGTGATGCTTGGGGCATCGTATACCGTGAATAAAGATTACCAGCCCAAGCGTTGGCTAAGACAGCTTTGTCTTCCAAGTAGACAAATTGATTATTATATAAATTGAGACTCAGAATTTTTTTATCGGCGAGTGGGCGGTAAGTCTTGTCGGGAACCAAGGTACCAGGATAGAGAAATTCGCCCCCGAAAGGCTTCAGCAACCCGATAGAAGAATATATCTGAATAACGCCATTGCGATCACTAGAAACTTTGCTCAGCGTTACGCCTTCCTGTGTAACATTAAATTTCTTGCTGAAATCCTGCTGATAAGCCACATCTTTGTAAACCGGCTGACCTGTCTGAGACTTATCCTTCGTAGCGCATGAAAATCCTCCGATCAAAAAACAAAGTATCCAAATCTTTTGTGTCGCTTTTTCCATCTCAAGTGATTTTAACATTTGACTGTTTATAACAAGGCAAGGATATCAAAAATGAACGTAACGGGATGTGGATTTTACGTTTATAAAGGGATGCTTTGCGAAATCTGCTCCTTTTAGTTTCTAGTTCGAAGTTTGAGGTTTGAGGTTGGCCGTGTTTTCGTTCAATATTGCCCTGTAGGCGAGCGGCATCATTAAAGACAAACATTCAATGCGCAACACTCAGATCCGCGGACACTTGAAAATTGAGCATTGAATGTTGATTATTGAATGTTACGTCGTATAGCTCTAGAATTCAAAACACCACTCTCTGCTCGGTGTAGAGTTTCCAGCTCAAAGTTTGAAGCATCGTCCCTTTCTACAAAGCCGTCATCCGGAAGGTCGCAGGCACCCTTTATCTTTGCTTCGTAGTTCGTGTGCCGGTGCTTCGACGAGATCCTTCATTCGCGCATTTCCCACCCTTGGCCACCATTCAGAATAACAGCTTCGTGGAAAGAGCTTAAG
>DASQTN010000528.1:0-5250 GCA_035641895.1 Chryseolinea sp.
GGAATATTTTCCGGCCAAACGGCGACGGTTGTCAATATAGGTGCAGTCGGATCCCCCGTTTCAGGGCCGCAGTTTGGCGGAAGTGCCGCCGTGGGCGGTGTTTATTATACTGGAACAGATTTTCCGGAAGAATACAGGAACAAATTATTTTTCGGAGATTATGGTCTTGGGTGGATTCGAAGTATTGCATTAAACGATCAGGAGCGTCCTGTCCAGGTCCGTCCTTTCATCAATAGCGGCGCGGTTGTCGTGGGCATGGCGACGCATCCCACGGAGGAAGGTTTGTACTATGTCCATTTTCCCTCGGAGATACGACGGGTAACTTATACTTCTAATCAGCCGCCTGTTGCCGTTGCGTCTGCTAATCATATTTCTGGAGCTTCACCGTTAAACGTTCAGTTCAAAGGCGACGACTCGAGCGATCCTGAAGGCCAACCGCTGACTTATCAATGGAATTTTGGGGATGGTTCCGCCTTAAGCAACGTTGCAAATCCGGCCCATACTTTTACCACGGCCGGCACCGCGCCGACACAATTCACAGTCACCCTCAAGGTTACCGACAACGGGGGACTTCAACAAGAAACGAAGTTAATTATATCGGTCAATAATTCGCCTCCGGATGTTACCATTACAAGCCCACTAAATGGCGCGTTATATCCATTGACCGGAGAAACAATTTATCCGTTGCGAGCTTCCGTAACTGACGCTGAGCACAGCGCCAGTCAACTAAGTTATAAGTGGCAAACAACCTTGTTCCATGAACAACATTCGCACCCTGAGCCCGTTGACACCTTGCCGGAAACCACCACGCGCATCTCGCCATTGGGATGCGACGGAGAGACGTATTTTGTGACCATTACCCTTACCGTTACTGATGCAGCTGGCTTGTCCACGACAAAAACCGTAACACTTTATCCTGATTGCGAGAAGAAAGTGAAAGTAACACCAGTTATCAACTGGTCGACTCCTGCACCGATAGCAGTAGGCACAGCGTTAAGTTCTACGCAGTTGAATGCCACAGCCAGTTACAACGATAGCACTGTGGAAGGAACATTCGTATACACGCCACTTGCTGGAACGGTGCTGAGCCTTGGCACAGGCCAGGAACTCGCTGTAAGTTTCACACCAACCGATACAACCGTTTATAACCCGGCTAGCCAGACCGTTACCATTGATGTGAATGAAACGGTTCAATCCACGTTTTATCGCGCGATAAATATCAATGGCCCTGCTCTTGTCATCGATGGCAACAATTGGATATCCAGTACAGATGCACCGGATTTTTCGTTTACTACCAGCAATGGTGTAATGTCAAATCAGGGCATCACCCTTATTCCACCGACTGATGAAGACCGCGCCACGATGATACGTTCCTCGGTCTGGGGTAACACCATCAATTTAAATATGACGGCAGTTCCTTCCGGCAACTATCAGGTATGGTTATATGTCTGGGAGGATAACTTTACTCAGACTTACTCTGTTTCACTTGAAGGTTCAGAAGTACTTTCGAATTTCAGCAGTGGTCCCCGCGGTACCTGGTCAAAACTCGGACCTTATCCGGTTGATATTAGTGATGGGGCAATCAATGTATCTACTTCAGGCGGGCAGGGTAACTTTTCCGGTATTGAGGTCTGGACCGGCCCATCTGCAGCTGGCGTCGTAACATCAACTATTGCCAGGACTACCATGGATGAATTGACCTTGGAGGCGAATCCAAATCCTTTCTCAACAAAGTTGAACGTCCGGTTCACAGCACGGCAGTCGGGAAATGCCCGCGTCGAGCTGTTTGACATGCACGGAAGAAGCGTGCAGTTGTTGTACAACGGAAAAATGTCCGACGGAGAAAGTAAAGAAAAAGAGCTGGCAACTTCCGAATTGCCCGATGGCATTTATATCCTACAATTTCATAATGGGCGGCACGTCGCGCGCTTGAAGTTATTGAGCGTACAATAATTTCTCAAACCATTGAAAATAGCTTAAATTCAAGAGCGGCTGTCTGGAGCTTATTTCCTATATACTTTGGTGGGATAACTTTGCCCGGGTTTCCGGCACGTGAGGTGAGCTATTGATGCTATTTATTCTTCTACGGCTGGGGAGACTTAGGCTGTATTTTTTATATTACAGCGATTATTGAAGCCATTTTCGAGCCTTACATACTCTTCTGATGAAGTACACGATTGTTTTTCTTTTTATTTTATCAAGCTGTTCTTCGCCTAAAGAAAAAATCCCTCCAGTAGCAACAATGGAAAAGCCTTCAGGAAAATTTGTCATTTATCAATTATTGCCACGTCTATTCGGAAATAAAAAAACCACGAACGTGCCGTATGGCACTTTAGAAGAAAATGGCGTTGGAAAATTTAATGACATTAATTCAAAAGCTTTACAAGGAATACGCGAGCTGGGTGTTTCGCACATTTGGTACACCGGTGTTATTGAACATGCCGTATTGACAGACTATACATCCTATGGTATTCCATTGGATGACGCCGATGTTGTCAAAGGTAGGGCGGGGTCGCCTTATGCCATCAAAGATTACTATGACGTTAATCCGGATTTGGCCGTAAGAATTTCGAGCCGGATGAAAGAATTTGAACAGCTTGTCTCGCGCACCCATGCGGAAGGTATGAAAGTAATTATTGATTTTGTTCCGAACCACGTGGCCCGTAGTTATAAATCTGACGCTAAACCATCTGGTGTAAAAGACCTGGGAGAATCGGATGATAAGTCAGCAGCCTTCAATCCGAAAAATAACTTCTATTACCTGCCTGGACAATCTTTTCAGGTACCGCAAGGTTATGAATCGCTGGGACGAAACAATACCTTTCCGACAAAGGATGGAAAATTTGACGAAACTCCCGCGAAGGCTACCGGTAACGATCAATTCGATGCCAGCCCCAAAATAACCGACTGGTTTGAAACAGTAAAACTTAATTACGGCGTCGACATACAAAACGGTCGGCAGAAATTTTTTGATCCGATTCCAGACACTTGGATAAAAATGAAAGACATTCTCTTGTTTTGGGCGGGAAAAAATATAGATGGTTTCCGTTGTGACATGGCGGAAATGGTTCCAGTAGAATTCTGGAGTTGGGCGATTCCTCAAATTAAAGCTGCTAAGCCATCCATAATTTTTATTGCAGAAATTTATAATCCTGCTGAGTACAAGAACTACATAACCCAGGGAAAATTTGATTTCTTATACGATAAAGTTCAATTGTACGACACGCTTCGGCTGTTGTTGGAAGGAAAACGGAGCACGAATGACATCCATGGAATCTATCAAAGCCTTTCGGGTATAAATGATAACATGCTGCACTTTTTGGAAAACCATGATGAGCAGCGGATCGCTTCCAGATTCTTTGCAGGTGATATGTGGAAGGCGGCGCCAGCGATGGTGATCAGCGCAACTCTCGATCGTGGCCCCATTATGATTTACTCGGGGCAGGAGGTTGGTGAGCCGGGTGCAGGCGTAGAAGGCTTTCAAGTGGATGACGGGCGCACAACGATTTTTGACTATTGGGGTATGCCTGAACATCAGAAATGGATGAACGGCGGAACTTTTAATGGAGATTCATTAAGCCCCGAACAAAAACAGCTACGCCAATTTTATAGTGACTTGCTGAGCCTCGCGGCGAAAAATCCCGCCATCACTCAAGGCGCATACATAGACGTAACAGCTTCTAACATTGCTGCAGGAAATTTTAATGACAAGATCCACGCTTTCCTTAGATTCATCGGGGAAGAAAGATTGTTGATTGTTACAAGCTTTGATGACAAAAATCAGATTATAAAAGTTAAACTTCCGCCTGATGCTGTCTCGGCACTGGGATTGGACCCGGCCGGCGTCTATATAGCCCGTGATTTATTATGGCGCGAAGCCGAGGTTGGATTCAATAGCGAATTCTTATTTGAGCTAAACTGTAAACCCTTCAGTTCCTATATTTTCAAAATTAAATAACCCTCATGTGAAGCCCGCGATTTTTATTACCCTATTGTTCTCGTGCCTCCTGATTTCTTCCTGCAACCGGACGGAAAAGTCAAATGCAGCGCAATGGCCGTACGGTGTTAAGTACGAAATTTTTGTAATGTCATTTGCTGATGGGGATGGAAATGGAAAGGGTGATTTTAAAGGACTTACTATGAAGCTAGACTACCTCAAAAACCTTGGCGTCAATGGGATCTGGTTAATGCCAATTATGCCATCGGATACTTATCACAAATACCATGTAATCGATTACAACAATATCGATCCTGATTATGGTACATTGGCCGATTTCAAAATCTTTATCGATGAGGCGCATAAACGTGGCATTAAGGTCATCACCGACTTTGTGATTAATCACACCGGAAATATGCATCCATGGTTCATACAAGCGCAGTCCGGAAAGAATAATGTATATCGTGATTATTATGTCTGGGCAAAGAAGGATTCAATAAGAAATCAGATCCATAAGAAATCAGTTTCATTCGATTCAGATAACTTACGCAAATGGCATCCTGTCAATGGAGATACGCTGGGCGAACATTATTACGGATACTTCAATGGTCTTTGCCCTGATTTAAATTTAGACAATCCGAAAGTCAGAGATGAGATTCTAGCGATAGCCAGATTTTGGCTTAACGAGGTAAAAGTTGACGGCTTCCGCATGGATGCGGCGCGACACATTTTCACGGACGAGCGGGCAGAGGATAACCACGCGTTTTGGGTCTGGTTCCGGAAAGAAATGGAGAAGATAAAACAGGACGTATACCTGGTGGGTGAAGTATGGTCCGATTCAAAAACCGTTGCACCCTACTTAAAGGGATTACCTTCCCTTTTTAATTTCGATTTAGGTAATGCGATCACCAACGTAGCCTATTCAGGCATGGATACGATTGGGCTGGTAAAGAAATACAAGGATATCAGCGACTATTATAAATCGGTTACAACAGAATACCTGGACGCAACTTTTATTAAGAACCATGATCAGACACGTTTGTTAACAGAATTGAAAGGTGATTTAAACAAGGCACGCATGGCTGCTGCTCTTTTGTTGACATTGCCTGGCACACCATACTTATATTATGGTGAAGAAATCGGTATGGTGGGAGATAAATTAAAAACTTACGAAGATTTTTTCGGGCCAGACGCTTACGTCCGAGAACCCTTTATATGGGATGTCGGTGATAAAGACCCATTGCAGACATCTTGGGAAAAGCCTGCTTTCAGCACCGATAAGACCGTGACACCAGTAAGTGTTCAGCAAAGTA
>DASQTN010000529.1:0-8282 GCA_035641895.1 Chryseolinea sp.
TTACAAAAATATCCCAGAAATCTGAATAAGGATATGAAATTGTTAGGAACGGTTGGATGTGACGCTGTGTTTTGCCCTGATAACGACGAAATGTACGACGGCCAATCGGTTCTTAAGTTCGATTTTGGCTCACTGGACAAGGTTATGGAAGGGAAATACCGCCCTGGCCACTTTAGTGGCGTAGCGTTGGTAGTTTGTAAGCTTTTTAACGTTGTCGGGCCACACAATGCATACTTTGGACAGAAGGATTGGCAGCAATTTGCTGTTATTCAGCAAGTTGTCCAGGAACTGAAGTTCGGCTTGATCTTGCACAGCATTCCTACGCTTCGTGAAAATGATGGGCTCGCCATGTCGTCGAGGAATTTAAGACTTAATGACAGACAGCGACAACAGGCGGCAGTATTTTTTCAAGCCTTACGGCTGGCACAAGAGAATTTGAAAATGGGAAAGGAAATTGCTGGGGTCAAGCGATTAGTCAAAGAAACCGTGGAAAATACGGAAGGAATGTCACTTGAATATTTTGAGGTTGCGGAAAGTAAGACATTAGACCTGTTGGATCGAATTGATGGAGCAACACAGCCAATCATGTGCATTGCGGGGTATGTTGGAGAGGTCAGGCTTATTGACAATATGTTTTTGAACTAAGGGATGAGAATAGAAGTCTTAAAATCGAAAATCCATCGCGTAAAAATCACGCAGGCAGAGTTGCATTATGTCGGAAGTATTACCGTCGATGAGGATTTAATGGATGCAGCTAACTTGATCGAAGGTGAAAAAGTAACGGTGTTAAACGTTAACAATGGTGAACGATTGGAAACCTACGTAATTAAGGGTGAACGCGGCTCGGGCGTCATTTGCCTTAACGGACCAGCTGCACGTAAAGCACAGGTCGGAGATGTTGTTATAATTGTGTCGTACGCGTCGATGAAGTTTGAGAAAGCAAAAACCTTCAAGCCCACTGTAGTTTTTCCGACTCCCGACAATAAACTACCTTAAGGGTCATATCTAAATATTATCGCGTGGCTCCAAAGCTCAAGAGCATTCTTCAATATCTTGTTATACTTGGAGTCACAATTTTATTGATTTACCTTTCTCTGCGCGGCCTGGAGGTTGGAGAAGGAGAAAACAAATGGGAATACTTAACACAAACATGGCAATCAGCAAACAAGGGATGGTTAATTGTTATGGCGATCCTCTCGCTGGTCAGTCACCTTCTGCGCGCCGAGCGGTGGAGGATGTTGTTGGCTCCCGTTGGTTTCAATGCTAGGTTAAGTCATAGTTTTCTTTCTCTTGCAGTTGGATATCTGATCAATCTTGTAATCCCAAGGGGTGGTGAAATTTCACGATGCTACAACTTATACAAACTGGACAAAATTCCAGTAATGGAGTCGTTTGGAACTGTGGTTGTGGAGCGGATTGTTGACCTGCTTTGTTTGATCCTCCTCATTGCAATCTCATTTGCATTTGAATCTCAAAAGCTCCTTGCCTTCATAGAAACTTTACCAATTGATGTCTCGGGTGGTTCAAAATTTAAAACTGTAATTTTTTTGTTAGCTGGATTGGTGTTATTAACGCTGATTGCTTACGTGTTGGTTAAGAAAAGCAAAAAGCTAAAACAACTCGTTCAGAAAACGTGGGACAGTTTCAAAACAGGAGTACTCTCTGTATTCCAGTTAAAAAATAAAAGCGTGTTTATCATCTACTCAGCATTAATCTGGTTACTATACTTTTGTATGAGCTACGCTGTTCTTAAAGCGTTTCCCTCGACGAGTGAGCTTGGGTTCGCCGCTGTGCTGAGTTTGTTTGCCATTGGTGCTATTGCCATGGCAGCTCCATTACCGGGAGGCACCGGCTCCTATCACGTGCTCGTGCCTCAAGGACTTTTCTTTCTTTATAAAGTGCCATTATCGGAAGCCGTGGCCTTTACATTCATTTTTCATGGATGGCAGACTATTATTTTTATTGTTCTGGGCGTAATATCCGTTTTTCTGACATCGTTTATTGTAAAAAGGAATTCGAACCCATCCCAGACAGATAACTAAATCTGGGGTAAAACAGATAGGACGTAATACTTACTAACTGCATCCGTCTTATTTTTGCATCATGAAGCTGATCAGCCGATCTTTTGTTGAATCACTGCTGAAGCTTACTCGTTTTGGTAATCTTCTTATAATTGCGCTGTCACAATATTTTACTGCGGGCTTTCTGATAGGCATGCATACCCTTAACGATATCCATTTATTTTTACTTTCATTGTCCACTGTTCTTATTGCCGCGGGAGGATACATTATTAACGACTATTATGATGTTAAGATCGATTATATAAACAAACCTCACCGCGTTGTTATCGGAAAAAGTATTACACGACGTTATGCCATCTTATTTCATATTGCATTGTCGGCGGCGGGTATTTTAGTTGGATTTTACCTGTCGTGGAAAATTGCTGCAGTGAACGTTTTTTCTGTTTTTCTCCTCTGGTTATATTCGAACATCCTAAAACGACTTCCCTTCATAGGTAATTTCACGGTTGCTTTTCTTACAGGCCTTGCCATTTTAATCGTGGATCTTTTTTACGGTACGGATAATTCGTTAGTTGTTATCTACGCTTTATTCGCGTTTTTTATGACCCTTGTACGGGAAGTAATTAAAGACATGGAAGACTTAAAGGGTGACAATTCGTTTGGTTGCAAAACCTTGCCAATCGTTTGGGGTATTCGAAAAACAAAAATTCTAATTTATATTATCCTCATTGTATTTGCTTGTATGGTTATCGTGGTAAACCAATTCTACAGTGCTTTGCCATTCAAGTACCATTTAATTTTTCTCTTCGTTCCACTGTTCTGGCTATTCATAAGGCTTATTCCAGCCGACATGAAAAAAGATTTTACGCGATTGAGCATTTACTGCAAGGTCATTATGATGCTGGGTATTTTAAGCATGGCCTTTATGTGAGTTTAAATTTCTTTGCTTTATTTGCGGACTTCTTATTGTTGAAAGGACAATTCGAGCTAACAAATTTTCATGAGTCAGGAATTTCGAATTGCCATTTTCGCCTCTGGCGGTGGAACCAACGCTGAAGCGATCATCAGACATTTCAAGGACCATCCATTAATTAAAGTAGCGTTGGTACTTTCGAACAATCCGAACGCGCTTGTATTGGAACGCGCAAAAAAATTTGCCATTTCCACCAGGGTTTTTAATAAGAATGAATTTGAGCAGGTCGCGGATAGCTTGAAGGAATACAAAATAACGCACATTGTTCTTGCGGGATTCTTATGGCTGATCCCGACATCCCTGATTAAAGCATTTCCAAACAGAATTATAAATATCCATCCGGCATTGTTGCCCAAGTTTGGTGGTAAGGGAATGTATGGAATGAAAATTCACGAACTGGTTCGAACATCAAACGAGACCGAGACAGGAATAACCATTCACGTGATAAACGAAAAGTACGACGAAGGCCCTATCTTATTCCAGGGAAGGTGCGAGGTTTCTGGTACAGATTCCCCTCAGGACATTGCTAATAAAGTTCATCAGTTAGAATATGCGCACTATCCTGTAATCATCGAGAAATGGATTCTGGGGACGCTGAATTGATACGAAAATAAAATTTAGTCAGGCGTACCAACAGCCATACCGTTAACACGCATCCGCTAATCCTACATATCCTTCCTGTTTAATTCCTTGGGAAGTCGATCAAACAACTTCAAAGCGTGAATGAAAATTTCATTTGTTTGGTTCATCACAGGAAAATAGCCTTCGTTGTTCCACAGCTTACGGGCAATCTGAGCTTTTATGTGAACTTTAAAGAGTTTTTCCTTTTTGGCAATTTCTTTTTTGTCAGGTTTCACTTTATTCCGCAGCCCTACTTGCACCAGGTCCGCTAACATCTGATCGGTTACAACAAATTTATCCAAGAAGTGATTGAAACCTGCGTTTAATAGTTGCTCCTTATGGGCTTCACCATAGCCGAAGGTATATTCTTGAATGGATGAAGAAGTATACAACTCGTTCAAGTAATGGCTGGTCAGCGTTGTATCCAGCGGTACAAAATAGTCGGGCATGATACCACCACCACCATATACGGTACGACCCTTTTGTGTGATGTATTTCAAAGTATCGTTAAAGCGGATGCTGTCGGCGTGAAAAAATTCACCGTGGTTATAACGGCTTATAATATCTCGGGAATACTCATCTCCATCTTCGTAGGGTTTCTGAATAGACCTTCCAGTGGGGGTATAGTAACGGGAAATTGTGAGTCGCAATTCCGACCCGTCGCTTAAATCGAAGGGAGATTGAACGAGACCTTTTCCAAAACTTCTGCGGCCGACGATAAATGCGCGGTCGTTGTCCTGAAGGGAGCCCGCCAAAATCTCGGAGGCAGATGCACTACCTTCATTAATAAGAACGATCAAATCACCGGTTTCAAAATCACCCTTAGACGTTGACATTGCCTGCGAGTCGTACTTTTTTTCCTTGCCGTGTGTGAATACGATCTTTTTACCGGCAGAGAGAAAATCATCTGCCATATCTATCGCAATGTTCATATAACCGCCGGGATTGCTTTGCAAATCCAACACCAGCTTTTTCATTCCCTGGTCTTTCAGTTTGGAAAGCGATTGACGAAACTCATCAAAAGTTGTAGCGGCAAATCGATTTACCTTTATATATCCAATTTCATCATCGACCATATAAGCAACGTCCACTGAATACTGTGGGATCTTGTCGCGGACTATGCTGTAGTCTATCTCTTTATCTCTCCGCAGCACGGTCACCTTTACTTCGGTACCTTTCGGACCTTTCAAAGCCTTCATTACATCGGCGGAAGTCACCCCGATACCAGCCAAATTCTTATTATCAACCTTGACAATTTTATCGCCTGATTGAATGCCGAGCGCTTCGGACGGTCCGCCGCTGAGGGCAGAGACAACAACAATGGTATCGTGGAAAATATTGAACTCAACGCCGATGCCGTCGAAATTACCCCTTAGATCTTCGTTCGCGGCGATTCTGTCGCTGGCGGGGATGTAGGCCGAATGTGGATCCAGCTTATTTAACATATGGTGGATGGCATCGTCCACCAGGTCGTTGGTGTTGACGGTATCCACATATTCAGTTTGAATTTGCGTTAAAACGTCCCTAAATTTCTGGACATCCTTTCCAATATCCCCCGAAGCCTTACGGTTATTGAATCCCGAACCGACAAAAATTCCCACTGCAAGCCCCACACATAGAACAAGGGGTAGTCTGATCTGAAACTTTGAATTCTGATACTCACTCATGTCACTGCCTTAATTTAATTCCTTAACGAAAATGTAAAAATAAAAGTTGGAAGTTAAAGTCTATAGCTAAGTATGTGCCATTAATCGTATTTAGTGTAGAATCAAATAATTTTGTGATCCCTGAAATTAAATCTCCTTCTTACTGCCATTATGCCTGACTATGCCCAAATTTTCAATTATCTTTACCAATAGCCATGAGTAAGACAGCGCTGAAAGATACGCGGATTTCTGTACTAGTTGACCAAAACTATGTGCATGCCTACGTGCTTTACTATTTTGGTATTCGCTTTTTTGAATATTCTGAATTGACGCTTGCGCAAGTTTGTCAGAAATGTGGTTTAAAGGTAGAACAGGTGATTCGTGAAATGGAGGACCCTACCCATTTGCGTGAGGCAGACCTCCCGCTGATGTCTTATCCAATCGATTTGATTATCGAATATTTAAAGCATTCTCATTTTTTATTCATCAAACATAAGCTTCCCTACATCGCCCGGCTTGTTGAGAGTTTCAAAGCAAATCACGAGGATTATTCCAACGTAGAAAGGGATTTAAAAATTGTTTTTCCGCTTTTTGTGGAGGATTTCATTCAGCATATTTACGAAGAGGAAGATACGCTTTTTAGTTTCATAAACTCACTCGAACGCGCTACCAAGGAACGCTTCGTTCCTACCAAACTTTATTTTTTGCTTGAAAAGAATTCTGTTCAAAAATTTGCCATGGAACACGACGTACATGACGACGAAATGGAGGGCATTCGAAATATAACAAAGGATTATACGCTCCATCCAAATGCTCCTCTGCATGTTAGGGTGTTATACAATGAATTAAAAGATTTCGAGAAAAGTTTAACAACTCATGCCCGCATTGAAAATGAGATTCTCTTTCCAAAAGCAATGGCCCTGGAGAATAAAATCAAACAAGCCCTATTTGAAAAAATAAAATTCAACTAGTCAGGGAATAATTTCTAATCGGTTATGTCAGGAGTGGATTGATGGCTATGCGAAAAGTAGTGATGAATTTAGCGGTATCTCTTGATGGGTATATAGCAGGACCCAACGGAGAATATGATTGGTGCTTTGCTGATGATGATTATGGCATGACGGATTTTTTAAAATCGGTCGATGCTACACTGATGGGAGGGAAATCATACAGGCTTGTTATCGCCGGTGGTGAACCGTATCCCGAATTCACCAATTATGTCTTTACACGCACAGAAAAGCAAACTCCATATGAAAATGTTGTGCTGGTTTCAGCTGAAATCGGCGACTTTGTTCGCGAACTGAAAGAGAAAAAAGGTAAAAACATTTGGCTTTTTGGCGGTGGTGAAATTATCCAGCAATTACTTCAGGAAAATTTGATTGACGAAATGATGTTAGCAGTTCACCCGATCCTGCTTGGACGTGGATTGCCACTATTTAGGGAATTGGATGAGCGTAAAAAATTTCGACTATCAGACACGATTACCTATCCGACCGGCTTGGTTCAACTTATTTACAAAACTTAGTTAGTTCGCGCATTACACTTATTGCTGTGGGGAGAATTCTCGCTTTTGATTATGGGCTAAAAAGGACAGGGCTCGCTGTAACCGATCCGCTACGGATCATCGCTACGCCGCTGGAAACAGTTTCTACCAATGATCTGTTTTCATTCCTTACGGATTATCTACAAAAAGAAACGGTCGACGAATTTGTGGTGGGGATGCCAAAAACTCTTTCAAATCAAGATTCTGAAATCGCGCCCATGGTGAGAAAATTTGTAGAAAACCTCACTTTGAAATTTCCTGGAAAGCAAGTCCATCTCGCAGATGAACGCTTCACAAGTCGGTTGGCTATGCAAGCGATGATTGACGGTGGCATGAAGAAAAAAAACCGCCAGGTCAAGAGTAATGTCGACAGGATTAGCGCCACAATAATTTTACAGTCCTTTCTCGAAGCCGTGAAACGATGACATTGTAATAAAATTCGATATGATTTTCATGATATGAATTAACTTTGCTCTATGATTTATCCTATTGTGATGTACGGGGATCCCGTATTGCGCCAAAAAGCAAAAGATATTAAACCAGGAACGGATATTTTAACGCTGGTTGAAGACATGTTTGAAACAATGTACGCCGCCAGCGGCGTCGGGCTGGCTGCCCCTCAGATCGGAAAGAGCATTCGGTTGTTTGTCATCGATGGTAGTGCGATCGAGGATCAGCCTGAGATGGAGAATTTTAAGAAAGTATTTGTAAACCCTCAAATTATTGACGAGTTGGGTACAGCGTGGGAATATGAAGAAGGTTGCCTCAGCATTCCAAATATTCGTGAAAAGATTTCGCGTAAAGAACGACTCACTATCAAATACTTTGATGAGAATTGGAATGCGCAAGAAGCGACATTTGACGGATTGAAAGCGCGTATCATCCAGCATGAGTACGATCATATTGAAGGAAAAATGTTCGTCGATTATCTGACGCCATTAAAAAAGCGGCTGCTCAAGGGCAAGCTTGCGGATATCTCTAAAGGGAAAGTGGATACCGAATATAGGATTCTGGCCCCACTAAAAAAATAGGTCAAATCACCGGTGATCAGGACTTTTTTCACCGTCCTCCAGCATATCTTTCAATTCAATTTCCAACGCTCTTGTACTGATAAATATTTCGTTTAGCGAAAGCGCCAGCGATAATAAAAGAAACAAAAGGCTTAGGCCGAAAATGCTATAGGCCAGAAGTTGGTAGTCGAGGAAGATGAACAACATGCATAGCACGCAAAGGAAAAAGCTGATAATCCCACTTCCTTGCATTTGTTTTACCAGCAACAAGCGCCTTTTTAAATTTCTGATCTGATCTCTGATAACGGTTCGCTCCTCACCTACTTGCTTGTATTTTGCATGAAGATTCCGGATCAAGCTGGCCAGCGCAAGAAAGCGATTGGTATACGCCAGCATCAATAGCGTGATGGCTGGGAAGAGGAGGGCGGGTGTATTGATGGTGATTTCAGTTTGCATATTTATTTAATT
>DASQTN010000530.1:0-14893 GCA_035641895.1 Chryseolinea sp.
AACCAAGGATAAATTATTATCGATCATTAGTCACGATGTGCGGGGACCGTTAGCAAGCCTTAGAGGACTGGTCAATATCATTTGCACCGGAGGATTGACACAACAAGAGTTTTTGCTCCATTCGATGAAGGTCCGGAATAATTTGGATACGGTTCAAGAAGACCTGGATAATCTGTTGTACTGGGCTCAATCGCAGCTTAATGGATTGCAGATCAATCGTGAGGAACTTAAAGTTCGCTCAATAGTCGATGAAAAAATAAGATTGTTTAAAGATGCTGCCGATCGAAAGGACCTTACTATTGTAAATAACATAAGTGACGATTTAGTGGTGTTGGCTGATAAAAATCACCTTGGACTTGTTGTTCGCAACCTTATGGCTAACGCTATAAAATTTAATATGCGGGGAGGATCAATCCGGATCCAGGAGAAGCAGGTGGGAGATTATGTTGAAATTTCCGTGATAGATTCGGGGGTTGGTATAAAGTCAAACGACCTGAAAAAATTATTCAATGCTCAGACACATTTTTCAAATGTAGGAACAGATGAGGAGAAAGGGGTAGGTATTGGACTGTTACTCACAAAGGAGTTCATTGAAAAAGGTGGTGGTTCGATATGGGTAACTAGCGAAGTTGGGAAAGGCTCAACATTCACGTTCACGACAAAACGGGTGAATTTTTCTAACAAGCTCGAAGCGGAATTAGTCACCACACTCTAATAATTTTCTACACTTTGTCTTGCCTCCTGCCGGTCGGCACCATTACGGAAAGGGAGGCAGGTTTCAATTGAATCTTGAAGGTATCGTTCAAACCACTCGGCTCCCCATCAATATGATAAGGAACGGGTTGAGAGGTTCTGATGTTCAATTCTTTACCAACCACGATCTCGAACATTTCGTTATTTGTGATCGTACCTTGCAGGAAGGAATAGATATGATCAAACCTGTAAAGCGGAATCTTCTTCATAATACTAAGATGAAACATTCCATCCCGCACAGAAGCTAATGGTGCTATTTTGATGTTGTTACCGTATTGCGAAGAATTAGCAACTGCAATAATAAAGGCCTTTCGAATATTGGTTATGTTATCAACGGTCACTTCTGCTTCAAATTCCTGAAATCGAAAATATTCCTGTACAGAGATACGCACATATCCGACGAGGCCTCGAATTTTTTTATTGGCAAATAGATTAGCCACATGTCCGTCGAATCCAATGCCCGAAACGTTGAGTGATAATTTGTCGTTGATCAACAAAGTATCAATTCTTACAATATTGTGGTTAAACAGATTATCTATGGCATCCGTTAGCGAAACGGAGATCCCCAAGTGCCTGGCAAGTCCGTTACCAGAACCCCTCGGTAAAATACCCATCGGTGTTTCAGAGTATAAAAGCCCCCGTGCTACTTCATTTATGGTGCCATCTCCGCCCACCGCGACCACATAGGCAAATCCGTTGCTTGCAGCTTCGCTTGAGAGTGATATAGCGTGACCTCGCCTCTGCGTGTATTCGATGGAACATTCTAAATCGTTTTTTTCGCACGTATCCAGTATCCGGCCTTCAATCGTAGTTTGAAAACCCATTCCTGAATATTTGTTGATAATAAATAGGACCTTCTTACCGATTTCATTCACATCCCAACATTACAAATTTTTTGAAACAAGGATGTTAATTCTATAATAAGTCGGTGCCGAAAATGGCGGTACGAAGTATGTAAAGGGTCGACGAAGGTGAATCAGGTGAGCAACAGCTTTCCCAATGTTACGCTACTTTACCTTCTCTTGAATGTATTTTACGGCCTGCCCGAAAGTTTGCATTTTTTCGGCGTCATCATCCGGAATTCGAATATCAAAAGTTTGTTCGAATTCCATCACAATTTCAGCGTAGTCGAGGGAGTCTATTCCAAGGTCTTTAACAAAATTAGCGTCCGGGGTTATCTCTGATTCAGCAATGCCTAGTTTTTCCGTCAATATTTTGGTGACTTTTTTTGGGATGTCTTGCATAGCGAGCTTAACTGTTTGGTAAATGTATTAAATCTGCATTTGACCCACAAGTGGCGACCATTCATCGAATTGATCAATTGTGGAGACTTCAGAAGCGCATAAAAAATTCGGTGCCTTTTCCGACAGTTGACTTTACAGTCAACGTTCCCTGGTGCTGTCTCATAATTTGGCGGGAGAGACTAAGCCCAATGCCCGAGCCGGTCTTTTTGGTTGTGAAAAACGGAATAAATATTTTCTCCATTGCCTCTGGATCAATCCCGGTTCCATTATCTTTTATAGCAATTACCACACGCGATTTTTCATTTACATAGGCCTTGATTTCGACTTGTTTATCGGATTGATCTTCAAACGACTGGATAGCATTTCGAATCAGGTTTATCAGTACTTGCTCAATCATGTTTTTGTCAGCGGAAAGGGTCAAGTCCTCGGGATAGACCGAGGTGATCAGCTGAATTTCCCGGTCAGCAAGGTCTCTTTTATGTAAAACAGTGAGTTCATCAAAAAGACACCGAACATTTATTTGAGTTGGACGTGGTTTCGGTATGGCTGTTAGGCTGCGAAACTCTTTTACAAAATGGATGAGGCCTTCGCTTCTTTTACTGATTGTTTGAAGAGAAAGGTGAATATCTGCCATTTGATCTTTTGACAGGGGGAGAGGGTTGTCTTCATCAACATGTGGTTTCAATTCTTCTTCAACGATTCCGGCCAGAGAGGAGATCGGCGTTACCGAATTCATAATCTCATGTGTTAATACCCGCACGAGGTTTTGCCAGGCTTCCATTTCCTTTTCTTCCAATTCACTTTGAATATTTTGGATTGATATCAGTTTTACATTTTCGCCCCGAAGATTTAACTCGATAGCATAGGCCGAAAGTTGTACAAGCTCCTCTCCAATCTTAAGCCGAACCAATTCACGGCCGCCGGTTTTTAACTTTTCAAAAACGTGAACCAGCGTTTCACTAACATCTTTAAGGTCTTCTAATTTTTCAACGCGATTTATTTTCAACAGCTTCCGGGCCGCACTATTGAAAATTTCGATGTTGCCATCCTCTTTAAAAACAATAAGCCCAATCCCAACATGCATTACAATATTTTTAAAAAACAGGAATTCTGAATCCTTTTCCCGCCGTGAATTTCGAAGCTTTAACATCGCAGCATTTAGTTCCTCATGCAGCCTTTTCACAGCTGGATCGTCGCTGGCGGTTTTGAACGAATAGGATAAATCATCGAACTCAATGGAATCCAAAAACGAAGCAATGTTCTCGTTGGACCTATCGAGATATTCAATCAAGAGTTTTACCTGGTATGCACTAAGCGCCAGGAAAATGAGTGCATAAAGTCCGTCTCCCTTAGAAAACGTAAAAAGACCAAAAAGAAAAATTGAAGCAGCCAAGAACGCTACCCGCGGTAGAACGGGAGATCGCCAATTAAAGCCCATACTTTTCCATTCGGCGGTAGAGCGACGCGCGCGTCAGGCCAAGTTCGTCTGCAGCTTTCGAAATATTTCCGTTGTGCAATTGTAAAGCTTTAGCAATGGCTGTTCGTTCCACCTCATCCAGGTTAAGGGTATTGCTTACCGCTCCCGCGGTAATTGAACGACTTAATAGAAAATCACTTTCCTGTAAGGTGTCAGAATCAGTCATGATAACGGCCCGTTCAATCGCGTGCTGTAGTTCACGGATGTTGCCAGGCCAGGCGTAACGCTTAAGTCTATCCATAGCCTCCGGGGTAATAAGTTTTACCAGCTTGTGATATTTTTTTGCATAATGGGATAAATAGTGCTGAGCAAGTAGCGGGATATCTTCAACTCGCTCACATAAAGGAGGAACACGGACTTCGACGGTGTTGATGCGGTATAATAGATCTTGCCGAAAGGTACCTTCTTGTACCATTTTATGTAAAGGCATATTCGTGGCACAGATCAACCGGATGTCTATTGGCTGAGCTTGGTTAGAGCCGACACGGGTTACAATACGTGATTGCAATACACTCAATAACTTACCTTGTAAAGCCAAACTTAAATTTCCGATTTCATCGAGAAAAAGTGTTCCTCTATTTGCCAGTTCAAACCGCCCGGGACGATCTTCGCGGGCATCGGTGAAAGCACCTTTTTTATGGCCAAATAATTCACTTTCAAAAAGTGTTTCTGTAATAGCACCCATGTCGACCGAAACGAAGCTGTTATTTTTACGTGGTGAGCGCTGATGAATAGCCCGTGCGATCAATTCTTTGCCAGTTCCGTTTTCTCCCAGAATCAATACATTGGCCTCAGTTTTAGCGACTTTGTCAGTAAGGTTGAACACTTCCTGAATCGCTTGACTTTTTCCGATGATCTCCGCGAATGGTTTGCTGATCTGTTCTTCCAACATCTCCTTCGCTTTCTTCAACTTGTCAACCTCGTTGTACGACTGCTTCAATTTGATCGCAGTGGCAATAGTGGCGATAAGCTTCTCGTTTTGCCACGGTTTTAGAATAAAATCCGTTGCTCCTTGTTTCAACGCTCTCACCGCCATCTCCACGTCACCAAATGCTGTAATAAGAATTACAACCGACGTGGGATCATGCTTGATAATTTCGTCGAGCCAGAAAAAACCTTCTTTACCACTTGTAATATCTTTGCTGAAATTCATGTCTAGCAGAATCACATCATAGGTGTCGTTGTTGAGAAGAAATGGAATTTTTTTTGGGTTCTTTTCGATAATGACATGGTGGTTTTGTTTTTTCAACAACATCTTTGCTGCCAGTAGAACATCTTCGTCATCATCGATCATTAAAATTTTACCGCCTTCAGGATTCACTTGTTTAGATTTAAGTTAGGGAATACAACCAGGGAAATTTATGCCAAATGCAAAATCAGGCTTAGCAGCTTGATTGGCTCTATGGGCGCGTTCTTAGTTGTACAAATATGTTCAAAACTGAACAGTTTACGGCTTGAATTCAAAAAAATGTACGGAATTTCTCTCTATTATATAAAGCCGTTCATCGGATAATAATGCAAACTCAAAAGTCTTACTTAAGGGCATCTCGCGCTTTTCGCCAGAAAACAAATTCACAAAAGTCAACCCACTGCTTGTAGGGTAGTATAGTTCTTCTCCAATGAAATTGAAATAGGACAGGTTTGGCGCCGATATCGTTTTGATCCATCGTCCAATTCCATTAAAAACGTGAATGCCCTTTTGTACATCGAGAAGAAAAAAGAAGCCTTGATAATCTCGAATGAATTTAATCGACGAAAAATCTCGCGCAACTTCTTCGGCGACTTTGACATCAACTTCAACAGTGGAGGTTTTTGGATTGATTTTTTTCATTGTATTATCCTCTGCATCAAGGATCCAAATATTATAATCGCCGGAAGTACACGACAGCCATGGATCTATAACAAACGCCGAATCAATGAACATGCTGTTGGAAGGCTCAAGGGATGGATTCAAGTACTCAATTCTTCTTTCTTTGCGGAAATAAGCAAATAAACGACTGCCGTCCCTGGGTTCAAATAAAGTTGGGATAGGACTATTTTTATATAGTGAAAGCAGTTTACCGTCGACGTCGAACTTTTGTATTTGGCCCTGTTTTGTTATCACATAAAGCTCACCAACCCTGTCAATGGTGGCAAATACAATTTCGTCGCTTATCGCCCGCGTGGCGATTTTCTTTTGTCCCATCGCATGAAGAGTCGAAAAGACGAAAAATAAAATGAGGAACCGTTTCATGCAGACTCGAACGTTTTTAGCGCAACCTGTTTTCCATCATAAACTGCATAGGTATCATAATGTACCCACTCTCCTAAATTAATATAACGACTTTGCTCTCCTATTTTCAGATCCAGAGGTAAGTGACGATGACCGAAAATATAGAAATCATAATGTTGCCGGCACTCTATCTCATTACAGTAGGTCCATAAAAATTCACTGTCTTCCCCTTGAAAGTTTTCCTCTCGTTTCAGATTGCTGATCCGGCTACTCTTAGACCAATATGACGCAATCCCTATACCAAGGTTAGGATGAATTCTGGCAAAGAGCCATTGGCAAAGGCGGCTGTTAAAAAACTTCTTCAAAAATTTGTACGTGTGATCGCCTGGGCCTAAGCCGTCACCATGACCGATGAGAAGTTTTTGGTCGCCAACGATAAGGGTTTGAGGATCTCTATAAATAGGAATACCGAGCTCTGTGGGAAAGTAATCGAACATCCACATATCATGATTGCCGGTGAAAAACACAATGGGAATTCCAGCGTCCCTCATGTTCGCAAGTTTACCTTGCAGCCGAATAAATCCTTTTGGTATAGTATGCTTGTATTCAAACCAGAAGTCAAAAATATCGCCTAATAGATAGATCGTATGGGCATCGTGTTGAATGCTATCGAGCCATTTTACGACGCGCTTTTCACGTTCAAGACTGGTTTGGCGATCAGGAACACCAAGGTGAAAATCAGAGGCAAAGTAGATTTTCTTGCCGTTTAAATCTTGAATAGGTTCTAGCATAAACAAAAAAACTCAGGCGTAGTAAACACCTGAGTTCAAAAGTAAGATTTATAACTAAATATTAATTAGAACTTTCAGTGGGCTTTTCCCCCTCTAATGTCGGGGTCGGATCTACGCCAGGCTGTTCGTTCTCAAGCTGTTTCTTTTCATACTTACCTAGTCCGTTGGTAAACTGCTGGTAGTTTGTCAACTTCTCGAATGGCCGTTTGCCAATTAAACGTTCAAGGTCAGCCTGGAAAAGTATTTCCTTTTCCAACAGTTCTTTTGCGATAGTATCCAAATGCTTACGATGTTGTGTCAATAAACCTTTAGTCCGTTCGTAAGCATCATCAATAATTTGTTTTACCTCTTTATCAATTTTTTCAGCCATCGCTTCAGAATAAGGTTTCTGAAAAGAATATTCGGATTGCTTCGAATCGTAAAACGAGACATTTCCAATCACCTTGTTCATGCCGTAAATGGTCACTATGCTGTAAGCCATCTTGGTAATCCGTTCCAGGTCGCTTAGGGCACCCGTTGAAATTTTTCCGAAGACGATCTCTTCCGCTGCACGTCCGCCAAAAGCCATACACATCTCATCCAGCATCTGTTCTGTTTGATAAAGGAACTGCTCTCTCGGTAAGTACTGGGCATATCCTAATGCCGCTACACCCCGTGGTACAATGCTAACCTTCACCAACGGGTCAGCGTGCTCCAGGAACCAACCTGCTACGGCATGACCCGCTTCGTGGCAGGCAACAATTTTCTTTTCTTCCGGAAGGATGATTTTATTTTTCTTTTCCAGACCTCCGATAACGCGATCAATAGCATCTTGAAAATCCTGCATATCGACAGCCTTCTTATCTCTACGTGCAGCAATCAGCGCTGCTTCATTACACACATTGGCGATTTCAGCCCCGGCAAAACCAGGCGTCTGCGCCGAAAGTTTTTTTACATCTACGGAAGTATCAAGTTTGATAGGTTTCAAGTGAACCTTGAAAATTGCTTCGCGACCAACCACATCTGGTTTGTCGATGCTGATCTGACGATCGAAACGGCCGGGGCGGAGCAACGCCGAATCCAGTACGTCCGGTCGGTTCGTAGCTGCCAGGATAATAACTCCCGAATCTGTAGCGAAACCATCCATCTCCACCAACAATGAGTTAAGCGTATTTTCACGTTCGTCGTTGGCACCGGGTACCTGACCGCGGCCACGTGAACGTCCAATGGCATCTATTTCATCAATAAATACAATACAAGGAGCCTTCTCTTTAGCTTGTTTGAACAGATCGCGAACCCGTGCGGCTCCAACGCCTACGAACATTTCTACGAAGTCGGAACCTGATAAGGAGAAGAATGGTACTTCGGCTTCACCAGCCACAGCCTTGGCGAGCAAGGTTTTACCTGTCCCGGGAGGGCCGACCAAAAGTGCGCCTTTAGGAATTTTTCCTCCTAATTTGGTGAACTTAAGCGGGGTCTTTAAAAAGTCGACGATTTCTTTTACTTCTTCTTTTGCTTCATCAAGGCCGGCGACATCTGCAAACGTGATCTTCACTTTGCTCTCAGCGTCAAAAAGCGCAGCCTTTGACTTTCCGATATTGAAGATTTGTCCTCCTGGGCCTGCTCCGCCAGTCATGCGGCGCATTAGCATCCAGAAACCGAACAGTAGCAAAAACAGGAATCCCCACTGCACGAAGACGCTGAAATAGTCTTCTCTCTCCTCTGGCTTATATTCTATAGCCTGGTTTGGAGGAAGTTTATCTCGAAGCGTCCGAAACTCCTGATCGAAATTGCCAACATCCACGACTTTCATCGAAAAATGTGGACCTGATGCACTTCCGCCGCCCAATGGACTTTCACTGATGTTGAGGTCTTGCTTATACTTTGCGTTCTGCAGCGCCTCAGGCTTCAATGTTATTTCTACAAATTTTCTGTTCTGTACAAGGACTACCTTCTTAACGTCTCCACTAGCCACCATTTGTTTGAAGGTGTCATAATCAACCTCCTTCAGATTATTGGAATTGTTAAAGTACATTACGCCTATAATGACGGCTACCGTCGCCAGAATAACCCAAATCTGATAGTTACCCCTTGGTGGTTTTGTGGGCAATAATGGTTTATTATTATCTTTCTTGTCTGCCATTTCTATGTTCCAAATGATTTAAAAATATCCAAATAAATAACGTAGGGATGTATTTTTAGTTCTTGTCGCTACCGATTTCAGTTATGTCAGCGTCACCCCACAATCGCTCTAATGCATAAAATTCTCTGCGATCTTTACGGAAGACGTGGGCGACTACATTGATATAGTCGAGCAACATCCACTCTTTATTGTTTTTGCCCTCCGTATGCCATGGATTCTCCTGGAATTTTTTGAAGACCTCGGCATCAATTGAATCTGAAATAGCGTCTAATTGCTTATCTGAATTTCCAGAACAAATAACGAAGAAATCGGCTACTGCATTCTTAATTTTCCTTAGATCCATTACTACAATGTCCGACGCTTTCTTTTCTTGCATTCCCTTCACAATCACATCACTGAGGGTTTCTGAATTGACCCCCTTCCTTTTTTTCGCCATTAATCTATCTTCGTTTTTTTTTAACCTACAAAACTAATCAAAATTACTTTGTATAAAATCCCTGCCAATACGCTTTTCATCGGTAAAAAAGTGATTTTTATGCCTGAATGTCATTCTACCAACAGTCTGGCCCTGGAAGTCTGCCAACAATCGCACGTACCTGAGGGTACTTTGGTTATAACAGATCGGCAAACCGCTGGACGGGGTCAACGGGGAAATACCTGGGAATCGCAACCAGGAATGAATCTAACGTTCTCCGTGATAGTAAAACCTACCTTTCTTGCTATAAAAGATCAATTTTCGCTAAGCATGATCACGAGTCTCGCCGTTCACAATTATCTGGCAGAGACGTGCGATCATGCAGTGTATATTAAATGGCCAAACGATATTTTAATAAAACAGTTCAAAATTTGCGGAATTCTTATCGAAAATCAACTGGTAGGCGAGAAGCTGACCAACGCTGTGATCGGCATTGGTTTAAATGTTAACCAACAGCAGTTTAGTGTGCCCAAAGCGACCTCCCTTTCAATAGTACTCGATAAGAAACTTGACTTGCAAGACGTATTGGAAGGATTGTTATCGCACCTGGAATCAAAATATCTCCAACTTCGGCAAGGCAAACTGAAAGTTTTGAAAGAAGATTACATAAAGAATTTGTATCGTTTTAATGAGCATCATACATTTCAAGCCGGTCATGACCAATTTGATGGTAAAATTTTGGGCGTAGACGAACAGGGGAGACTTCGGGTATTGATCCACGATGAGGAAAGGGATTTTGGAATGAAAGAAATTTCGTTCGTGGACTGATACAACAAAAAAATACAAAAAAGAATGAACACAAATATTTATACGTCACGAAGCCGAATTGTCATTACCTGCAGTAAACGATTGTCGCCGTATCTCGAACAAGAGGTAAAAGAACTTGGATTCGAGTTGGAACGGGTCTTTGCGACGGGTGTTGAGTTGTTTGGGACCATGAATGATTGCGTCCGGTTGAATTTAAATCTGCGATGTGCCAGTCAGGTTCATTATTCATTGTTGGAGTTCCCGGCGAAGAATCCCGATGAACTTTACCGGACATTGTCAGAATATTCCTGGGAGAATATCATAAAAAACGATGGCTATTTTTCCGTGACCTGTAATGTGGATACCCCGTCGATCAACAATACGATGTTTGTAAATGTAAAGGTAAAGGATGCTATCGTTGATCGTATCCGAAGCAAAGCATCGACAAGACCGAATTCAGGCTCGGAGTTGAGCGGCGCAGTGGTTTATTTGTTTTGGAAAGAAAACAGCGCGGAAGTATTTGTGGATACTTCCGGAGAAACGTTGTCAAAGCACGGCTACCGGAAAATCCCCGGTAAAGCGCCGATGTTGGAAGCGTTGGCAACCAGTACACTGCTGGCGACTAAGTGGGATCGTACATCGCCGTTCGTTAATCCAATGTGTGGTTCCGGAACTTTGGCGATTGAAGCCGCTATGCTCGCGACCAATAGAAGACCGGGACTCTACCGTAGCAATTATTCATACATGCATTTTTTAGGATATGATGATACCGTGCATCAGCAGGAACTCGCTAAGCTAAAGAGCCAGATAAAAGAAGTACCTGGCCTCACGATCATTGCGTCGGATAACCGCGAAGATGCAATATCGATTTCCAAAGTAAACGCGGGTATAGCAGGCGTTGAGCATTTAATTGATTTTCAAGTTTGCGATTTTGAAAAGACCGAGATGCCAGAAGTGCCAGGTGTAATTTACTTCAATCCTGAATATGGAGAACGATTAGGAGAAATTTCAGCGCTAGAGATAACTTATGCGCGTATCGGTGATTTCCTGAAAAAGAAATGTCAGGGATACATGGGTTATATCTTTACCGCGAATTTGGATCTGGCAAAAAAAATCGGATTGAAAGCAAGTCGAAGAATGGAATTTTATACCGCCAAATTAGATTGCCGTCTCTTGGAGTTCGAACTTTATTCCGGAACGCGACGCGAAGTAAAAGCGTCTAAAGAAATAACAGAATAGCATGAAATCCGTTTTCTATTTGACTAGTTTTAAAACCTTTTTTAAAGATCATTATTCAACATTCCTAATTGTCACACGTACCTGGGGCACTAAACCTTGGTTTTTTTTAAGATGACAAAGTAGGATTAACCTTTTATAAGAATTTAACTTTTCGAAAAAATGAGTGAAGTACTGCAAATACCAAAACGGCCCGTCCGGAAATTTTTAGGCGAAGACTTTAAAGTGACATCCTGGGAAGTGCTGAAACCTTTCTTTGATAATTTGTTAGAACGTAAAATTGAGTCTGTTGATGATTTGAGGAACTGGTTTTATGATAGAAGCGAGCTAGAGTCTGTCATAAGCGAGGATTTAGCGTGGCGGTATATAAATATGACATGTTACACGGAGAACGATAGTTATCGAAAATCCTATCAGGATTTTATTGAAAACATCCAGCCACAAATCGCTCCGGTATCGGACAAATTAAATAAGAAAGCAGCTGGCAGCGTATTCCTAAATGAGCTGGCAAATGTTGAAGGATATGATTTAATGATCCGTAGTATAAAAAAAGAGATTGAGATTTTTAGGGAGGAGAATGTTCCGCTCTTTACGCAAATCAGCACAGAAGCACAAAGGTACCAGCAGATTTCCGGCGCAATGACAGTAGAGGTTAATGGCAAGGAGTTAACGCTACAACAAGCCTCTGTATTTTTGATGTCAACCGACCGAAAACTTCGTGAGGAAGTCTACAATAAAGTCACTAACCGAAGGCTGCAGGATCGTGAAACGCTTGATAACCTTTTCTCGACATTGGTTGATTTACGACATAGGGTTTCGGTGAATGCAGGATTTAAGAACTTCCGCGATTACATGTTTAAGGCGCTGGGGCGATTCGACTATACCCCTCAAGATTGTTTCGATTTTCACGATGCAATTGAACACGAAGTTGTTCCAATTCTCAATGAATTTTCTAAGGAAAGAAAAACGGCACTGGACGTTTCAACGCTTAGGCCATGGGATAAGGCTGTTGATCCGCAAGGGCGCGAAGCCCTGAAACCTTTTACAAATGGTAAAGAACTGACGGAAAAAACCATCGAGGTATTCCGGCGACTTGATCCTTTCCTCGGCCAATGCCTTGAGATTATGAAGGAGATGGGTCACCTGGACCTGGAATCCCGTAAAGGAAAAGCGCCTGGCGGTTATAATTATCCGTTATCCGAGATCGGTGTTCCTTTTATTTTTATGAATGCGACATCTACGCTTAGGGATATGGTGACGATCATGCACGAGGGAGGTCACGCCATTCATAATTTTTTAACCCGAGATCTTGAGCTTAACGATTTCAAATCGACTCCTTCTGAAGTGGCGGAGCTCGCGTCCATGTCGATGGAATTAATTTCGATGGACCATTGGGATGTGTTCTTTACAGATGAAGCTGAGTTGAAACGCGCGAAAAGAGAACACCTGGAAGACATAATTGAAACCTTGCCGTGGGTTGCGACAATCGATCGGTATCAACACTGGTTGTACGAAAATCCTGCGCACAGCATGGAGACAAGGAAAGCAAACTGGAACAAAATTTTTGATCAGTTTGCTGATACAGTAACGGATTGGTCAGGACTGCAGGAAGCCAAGGATTATTTATGGCAGAAACAACTTCACCTATACGAAGTGCCGTTTTATTATATCGAGTATGGCATGGCACAACTAGGCGCGGTTGCTGTTTGGAGAAACTTTAGGGAGAACAATACCAAGGGGTTGCAAGGGTACCAAAACGCGTTAAAACTGGGATACATGAAATCTATTCCTGAAATCTATAAGGCGGCGAATATAAAGTTTGATTTCAGCAGGGGCTATATCAAGGAGCTGATGAATTTCGTACGCGACGAGCTGAATAGGATTTAGCTTGAAGCTTAAATTGGAAAGCTGAAAGCTTAAAGCGAGGGTGTGCAATTTGAAAGTTTGTGCGTTGGAAAATAACTTGTTTCATCTGGCATTCAGCTTACAGCATACAGCTTACAGCTTTATTCTGGAGAACCTCAAGAGTCAACTTCGAGATTCTACACAACTTCGAACTTCAAACCTCGAACCTCAAACTTTTACTTAATGCACAACTTCAAACCTCGAACCCTTACCTAAGCGCACAACTCCAAACCCGAAACCTGAAACTCGAAACTATTTATTCCCGACATTTGTCTAACAACTCACTAAGTCGAGCTGCCTCTTCTTCGTTGATTGAAAGTACGCCATCGAGTTCGTTTTGATATTTTTCCAGCGATTTCAACAATTCCAAACCTGGTTCGGTGATATTTACATCGGTGGCTCGCTTGTCGTTTGGACAAGTTTTTTTGGAAATCAAATTTTTAGCCAACAGGCGGTCCAATAGCCGGGAGACGTCCGAATTTTTGTCGAGCATTCGTAGCTTTATCTCAGTGGCTGAAATACTTTTTGGATGTTGCCCTTTTAGAATTCGAAGAATATTAAACTGCTGCGGCGTAATTTTGAAGGGCTTGAAAAAATCTTGCTGCTTGCCCTGTAGCCAACTTGCGGTATACAGGAGATTGATGACTGCCTTTTGGTAGGCACTTCGAAATTTTTGCTGCTTGATTTCTTCTTCAATTTTCATCGTGAGAAGTGTTGACGATGTTGGACAACTACTTACGAAGGCAGTTGATAGTTTATCGGATGATAAAATCATCCGGTTAATCAGTCTGCCATTATCTATCGAGCTAAAAAAAATAAACCCCGGCGTTAATGCCGGGGTTTTTATTATTAGACGGCTTTTTTGTCTAGCTCAACTTTTACTACCAATTCTACCTCATCACCTACGACCATTTCGCCGGTAGGAACTTTGTTCGCCCACGTTAATCCATAATCCTTGCGATCGAGTTTTCCAACCAATTTAAATCCGGCCTTGGTTCCTTTACCATGATTGATAGTTCCACCATAGGTAACATCGAATTCAACTTGCTTAGTTACACCGTGCATAGTAAGGTCCCCTTTGAGTTTGTACTTGCCACCATCTTTAACGAGTGTTCCTGCAAATTTGATTTCCGGGAATTTTTCAGCCTCAAAAAAATCCGCTGATTTTAAATGTCCATCGCGTTTTTCGTTGTCAGTGTCGACCGAAGCGGTCTTAGCTACAAACTGGACTTGCGCGCCATTGAAATCATCAGCTTTAGATACGATTGATCCGTCAAAGTCATTAAATTTTCCTTCTACTTCAGAGACGGCCATGTGCGTGACACTGAACCCGACCTTGCTATGGTTCTTGTCAATCGTCCAGGTAGTTTGTGCGAATGCCGCTCCAGAGAAAAGCAGCAGCGCCAAAAATGCGTTAAGTTTTTTCATTTTTTGTTGTGTGTTAGTATTTGATTGGATATACAAAGCTAACAATGTGCCAAATTATTTGTTTAAACATTAAACTACGTTTTTTGTAAATGCCTGATTGTCAGCTAAATAATTTCAGCAGGCCATCCTTAAATTCCCAGGTAAAAGTCAGTCGTGAGTTTTTTATACCCTTCAGACCATTTTTCATCTTCATCATAGAGAAGGATTTCTCCAGTCTCCGTAATAGTTTGCTGTCTTGAAAATTCCAGAAGCCATCGTTCAATCGGTTTTTCCGAACGTGTTCTGAAACTGTATTGTCTCGTGCAAAACAAACCGTAAGATCCCGCTAGTTCAAGAAATTGCAGGCCTTCCGTGAACGGAAGAATTACGTTGAACCTTCCATTATTTTTTAACAGCCTCAATGCGGCATCAATCAGCTCCTGGTAAGAAAGTGTAACGGTATGCCTGGCCTGATGTCGCCTTGCGTCAGGGGGGCGTTGACTATTATTAAAGTAGGGAGGATT
>DASQTN010000531.1:0-4424 GCA_035641895.1 Chryseolinea sp.
ATTAAGCCACATTGTATGACGGAAGTCTGCCTTTGAATCATCTTGATATGTTTGATAGAACCAAATAAAAAAATAGGCTACTACCGGGAAAAGTGCGGCTAGAAATGTCCATGCATATTTCGATTGAAAAAAAATGTAGAAGTATAGCACAAATCCGGCTGCAACAAGGGTAAACACGGCACTGACAAAAAAGAATGTCCCACGGATTCCTAATTTCCTGCTGATGGTCAGGTCGCCGTGTTTTTGATCCTCCTCATGCTGGTAAATTTGGGTCATCGGATAATTTGCCCAGAGCATAAAGGTTGATAAAGTCCCCGGTATCAAAACATTTGGCGTTAAAACATTTTCAATGGAATATTTATTGATGCCTATGTAACACATAGCAAAAGTAAACAAGCCTTGGAAAAGGCCGGCTACAAGCCATCCGGTTATCGGGAGCTTCTTTAATCGAATGGATGGATGACTGTAAGCTTTTGACACCAGGCCATAAACTAAGAGCATCACCGCAAAGGTGAGGTTTATAAATAGAAACCCGAGTGCGATAGCGATAACATCAAAAAGCAACGATAAATAGTATAGGCCTCTATTTACGGGAGGAGGATTTTTTAATCCACCAATGCTTTTTTCATCCTTGTCAAAGTAACTGTTGTAGCCATTACTTGCAGGATAAAGAAACAGATGTACTATGATAAAGGTCCAAAGTATCGACGGGCCAGTGATATTCGGTGAAATCGCCAGACTAAAGAGAAATACGGGAAGTAGAAAATAGGAGAAAGGAATTCGGAGATGCAGCCAGGATGAGGATGAAAACATGTTGCAAAATTTATGACAGCACAGATTGAACAGCTTACCCTAAATTATAGTTTTTTGGAATATATTGGAATCAATGAGCTACATCACCGCCCTGGGAATCGCTAATCCACCGAACAAATTCAGTCAATCAAAAATAGCAGACTTTATGGTTAAGGCAATGCAACTTAACCACAACGAAAGCAGGTTACTTCGCACAATCTTCAAAGCAAGCGGGATAGAATTCCGTTACTCTGTTTTGGAGGATTATGGACGCGAGCAAGACTTTTCTTTTTATTCCAATTCACCTGACTTTGAACCTTTCCCAACGACTGAAAAACGATTATCAGTTTTTCGAGATCATGTATTAAGCCTGAGTTCAAGTGCTGTTGATAACATGTTACAGTCGGTTCCCTCCTTTAATATTAAGGATGTCACTCACTTGATCGTCGTCTGTTGTACTGGAATGTATGCGCCCGGCCTCGATATCGACATTGTAAAAAAGTACGACCTTTCTCCCTCTGTTCATCGCACCGGTATAAATTTTATGGGATGTTACGCGGCCTTTAACGCCATTAAGGTAGCGGATGCGTTTTGCCATCAGGATGAAAATGTAAAGGTTCTCATTGTCTGCACGGAGTTGTGCAGCTTGCATTTTCAAAAAAAGCCGACGGAAGATAACTTATTGGCTAACGCACTTTTTGCAGATGGATCCGCTGCCTTGTTGGTAGAATCGAAGACTAAACAGCGTCTTCGCCTCAAGCCAGAAAGCTTTCACACATTGCTTATACCTAATAGTGATGACGATATGGCGTGGACAATCGGAGACCTGGGATTTGAAATGAAATTATCCACCTACGTTCCCTCAATTATCAAGAGCGGTATTGCAGAAGTCACCAAAACATTGCTCAACAAGATTTCCAAGGAGATCAGTGACATTCGTTTCCTGGCCGTGCATCCAGGAGGAAAAAAAATTCTCGAAAACATTGAAAAGGAGTTAGGAATACCAAATGAAAAAAATCAAGATGCATATGGTGTTCTGCGGAATTACGGCAACATGTCGTCTCCCACCATATTGTTCGTGTTACATTCAATTTTTAACAAGATCACTAACGAAGACGACAACGAATATATCTTAAGTTTTGCTTTTGGTCCAGGGCTAACGCTGGAAAGCATGGTGTTAAAAATTGAAATGAACTAATCGAAATGCCCGACTTTTCAACGAGGTCCTCGGAAGCAGAGATCATGGACGATCTGAACTGTACAGGTCGTGTGCTAGAGCGAACGTTAGAAGAGTTGGAAATTATCAATAGGTGTTTAGGCGGAAACCGTATAACGATAAATGCCCTTGAGCATATATTAGCCTTTCACTCAAAAGAAGAGGTTATCACAATCGTCGACTTAGGATGTGGGAGCGGTGACATGTTGCGTATTATTGATAGGTGGGGCAAGAGTAAAAACTTCAAACTCAAGCTCATCGGAATAGATGCGAACCCCAATATCATCGCTTTTGCAAAACGAAATCTACGCGACTATCCGCATATTCAACTCCGAACATTGAATATTTTCAGTGACGAATTTCAGAGTCACAGGTATGATATCGTTATTGGAACGCTCTTTTATCATCACTTTTCAAATGAACAGTTAGTCAAGTTTCTCCGCCATCTCAACCGGCAAGTAGCCATTGGGTTCATCATTAATGACATTCACCGGCATTGGCTGGCGTATTATTCGATCAAATTGCTGACGCAAGCTTTGTCGCGCTCCAACATGGTAAAGTACGATGCGCCGCTTTCGGTATTACGCGCATTCAAGGAACATGAATTACGAAAAATTCTGGCAGCGAGTGCTACTAAGAATGTTATTATTCGATGGAAATGGGCATTTCGGTGGCAGGTTATCGCGATAACGGGGGATTAACCGGTGCTCTTTTCTCTGGCACAATTTTTCGTACTTTAGCAGCAAATCACATATTAAGCTATGAAGACTTTCGACGCACTTGCTTTTTTAATGAGTGTGGTGTTGCTATGGAGTTGTTCACCAAGTCCTATGGGACAAAAAGTTAAAGAACCGTTCCGGGGGAATGCATATGAATCAAATAACAGATTTTTTCGCGCTACAGGAAAAGGTGTAAGCTCACAAGATAATATTGCGCGTGGCAAGGCGGACATCGATGCAAAAGCCCAGCTTGCAGGACAAGTAAACACAACCATGAAGCAAGTTGCCGATCAGTATTTAGGTCAGACGGAGAACGAAAAGGGCGCTGATGTTGCCGATAAATTTCAAAGCCTTGTCAGGCAAGTAATGAATACTGACATGGCAGATTTGCGTAAAATGGGTGAGGAAAAGTATTTCAATTCGAAGACAAATGAATACACCGTTTTTATCGCTTACGAAATTAAAAAGAATGCCATGTTACGGTTCATGAAAAAACAAGCAAAAACAGACAAGACTATTGATGAACGTCAGCGTGAGGTAATCGAAAAAATATTAGATGAAGAACTTAAAAAGGCCGATGAAGCTGAACAAGACGAAAGTTAATTAAGATTTGTTTTACAGGTTGAATTGGACCTGTTGGGTGTACCTGACAGGTCTTTTTCTTTTTTAAAAACTCACTTTTTATTTTTAAGTCAATTAAAATATTGGTTCTAAATTGCGACGAATAAAACTCAATTATGATCCGGGTCTATAAAACGAGTCAGGGGAAACTTACACAATACAGAAATATTTCGTTTGAGGAGATCCGGAGCATTCATGATCTGATTTGGATCGACCTTCAGTCACCAACTCCGGAGGAAAAAGAATTTGTCGAAAAGAATTACAGGATTGAATTTTTTACATCACTGGAGTTACAAGAAATTGAAAGTAGTTCAAGATTTTTGGAGACCGAAGAGACAATTGAAATAAACTTGGGCGTATTGTCAAGTGATACCGAGCTGACAATTCAGAATACGACATTTATTCTTAAAGGCAATACGCTTTTTACCTACCGGCAAGGTGATCTGAAAATTTTTGCTGAATCAGTTCGAAAGCTCAAAGCAGCGTCGTCAGAGATGAAAGAACACGGCCTTGATGTCTTCCTCTCTATTTTAGAAACTCATATTGATAGCGACGCTGATTTAATTGAAAGCATCAACCGAAAAGTGAATCTTATCAGTAGAGAGATGATTGCTAAACGATCTTTTAAGGAGGATTTACTGCTCGGTATAGCCCAGCTGCAGGAGAATGTGATGTTATTGCATCAAACGACTACAGAAAAACAGCGTGTGGTTAGTTCGTTAATACGTATTCCCGAGTTCAACAAAATCGAAAATGAAAGATTGAAGATCATTATGAAAGACATTGCATCCCTTCTTCAACATTCTCAATTTAGCTCAGAACGGTTAGAGTATATGCAAAATACTTTTTTGGGTTTAGTAAATATTGAGCAGAACCAGGTGATCAAGATCTTTACTGTAGTTACTGTCGTGTTTATGCCGCCAACGTTGATTGCAAGTATTTACGGCATGAACTTTAAATTTATGCCGGAACTACAATGGATGGCCGGATATCCTTTTGCGATCGGACTTATGATTATATCCTCACTGATTTTTTTATGGTATTTTAAGCGAAAAAAGTGGTTGTGATTGATCATT
>DASQTN010000532.1:0-2482 GCA_035641895.1 Chryseolinea sp.
AGAAAGTCCACAGGCGATACATCTGGAAACACTTTAAAAGAATTTATCGCAGGGCTATTGGTCGTTCCCTCATTAATTAATGCATATAAGTTTGTGCAATCCGATTCTGACAATAAAATGTCAAGCGCTGTATCGCCATTGACATCCATTATCAAAAGGCTCTTGCCAGCCGCGTGTTTTATCCGCCCGCCGGTAGGCCCGCACGGTTCATCATTAAAAGCAAAATCCGCACAGCCACACTCAGTAAGGCCAGCCCATTTCTGTGTGACTTTTTCAAAATCCAGGGAATCGCAGGTACCGTAACGCTCTTTGCTAAAATTTTGGTGGAACTCAATGGACCCCTCGCCTACAAAACGTAAATTAAAAATATCAAGATCGCCGTCGCCGTCCGCATCGGCGATGGAGGGAAGATCGTCAAATTGCAATTGGAGATTTATCTTGTTTCCTGACAGGCCCGTCGTTAACAACGCTTCAGATTTTGAACCAGGAAAGCCCGAGTAAAAAGTAAATTGTTCCCACGCCAAAAGGCCACCCGGCTCTGTCACGTTTGTGTAGACATTTATTCCAAAGATGTCACCTGTGAAAATATCTTTTCTTCCGTCACAATTAAAATCGCGGAGCAACAACCAGTTGGTAATGTCCTCGGGAAAGAGTTCTTCAAACTCCGGCGAATATTGCCATTTGTTTTCGCGCCGAAGAAAGGTCTGAACTTTGTCTCCCATGCGATCAAACAATACAAGATCATCAGCGCCATCTCCGTCAAGGTCCATCGTGTTATAATGCGCCGCGTTTAATCCACCGCCCCAGGGTAGCGCCAGCTGGTTACCCTGCTCGTCTTTTACAGGAATGGTTTGATCCATTACATAAGTAAACTGTGCCTGCAGACTAACAGACAGAAACAGTAGGAAAAACCACAATGATCGCAGCATTAAATTATTTCTTTATCCTTAACGTTGGCTAAACGCAAGCTGTTGTCTTACTTGCAAGATACTTTTCCGGCTTGATTTAGCAATTCAAAAAGTGATTTAGAAAAGCAAAGCGATGACGACCATTAAAGAGTTATACGACAAATTTCAGCAATCGGGTAAGGTTTCAACCGACACGCGTCAGATCAGTGCTGGCTCCATTTTCTTTGCGTTAAAGGGCGACAAGTTCAATGCGAACACTTTTGCACTGCAGGCCCTTGAAAAAGGCGCATTATACAGCGTCGTGGATGAGAAAGAGTACGCTAACAATGAACGCTGTATTCTTGTCGATGATGTACTCGAAACACTTCAGCAGCTGGCCCGATATCATCGCGATCAGTTGAATATACCTGTTATTGGATTGACTGGTTCTAACGGCAAGACGACGAGCAAAGAATTATTGAACAGCGTGCTGAGCAAAAAATATAAGACGTACGCTACTAAGGGAAATCTAAACAACCATATTGGAGTACCACTAACTTTATTAGCGATTGACAAAACAGTCGAAATTGCAGTTGTTGAGATGGGCGCCAATCACCTTGGTGAAATTGCCCTGCTTTGCTCCATTGCTAATCCTTCTCACGGGTTCATCACAAACATTGGTCGCGCTCATATTGGGATGTTTGGAGGATTTGAAAATATTATTCGCGCTAAATCGGAATTATACCAGCACCTGATTGAAAATGGAGGAATAGTTTTTATCAATTCGCAAAATGAGATCCTTGCAAATATGGCCAAGCGTTTCAAGCAACCGATCTTCTATCCGGCAACGAACGATTACTACCATGGGGAATTGATCAGCGCGGATCCATTTGTACAAGTAAGAGCCGAAAACGGGACTCACCTTCAAACGAAATTAATTGGCTCTTATAACTTTGAGAACATTATGTCGGCATTATGCATAGGAAAATATTTCGATGTTCCGGCGGATGCAGCCAACGAAGCGGTTGAGCAATACGAGCCAGGAAACATGCGCTCGCAAATGGTAAAGAAGGGAACCAATACAATTATTCTTGACGCCTATAATGCTAACCCTAGTTCGATGCAGGCCGCAGTTGAAAATCTTGCCGCGATGAAAACGGACCGGAAGGTGGTAATTTTAGGTGATATGTTTGAATTGGAAGACGAAGCGGAAAAAGAGCACAAATTACTTGGACAACTGCTGCGTAAGAAAAAATTTGATCAGGTCTATCTTTGCGGCAAGCTATTTAAGTCCGCGCTGGCTGAAATTCCAGCTGCCAAATATTTTGAAGACAAAACCTCTTTAATTGAGAACTTAAAAAAAAATCCTGTCTCAGATTCCATCATTTTGGTGAAGGCCTCTCGCGGAATAGGCCTGGAAACGATCGTCGAATACCTATAATCTACATCCAGCAAAGTATTTAACGCATGGCAGCGTTAGTCAAAATTTCTTTTGGTTTGTTGATATCACTTTCGGCAATACGCTTTCTTACAGCTCAAGAGCATTTTAAGATTCCTGACAATATAGAAACACGTTGTCGAGTTTTGAAAATCCT
>DASQTN010000533.1:0-2713 GCA_035641895.1 Chryseolinea sp.
ACCAAACGCGGTCAATCTGGAGAAGGAAAAATTACCTATAACGCCGATTTTAGCGTGCCGACTATTGGACCGAACAAAAGAGAAGTCTTAAATGCGCAAGAGTACATGGAGGTTGAAGACCTCGCATGGAGAAACATGGAAAAGTTCGATCCTGTGGGATGGAATTCTGGTAAATACGTCAATTTAAATCCAGCGCTTCGCAGAGTAGATCCCAGAGTTTTCGACGCTAACGGCAACAACTATTTCGATACAGACTGGCTGGAGGAAACGACACAACAAAAGATTTCTCAAAATCATCAACTGGGATTCACCGGTGGTAACGACCGCACCACTTACTCGCTTTCTCTTGGATACAGGGACGACGAGGGTTTTCTCAAGCAATCATATCTGACGCGTTATTCCGGCAGATTTACCATCGACGATCAGGTTAAAGACTGGTTGAAGATTGGCGGTACGCTTAGCTATAACAATCAGTCCGAAAACTTAGTCGATATCACGGATCAAGTCGGACGACAGATCGTGGAAGACTTTCCTTTTCTACCCGTACAATATGCAGATGGCAAGTATGCCAATAACAGGGATTATCCAAACGCCGAAGGTACTATGAGCTCGATGCACAGATTACACGGGCGGAAATATATCCTGAATACGCAGACTACCTTGGGTAGTGTTTTTACAAGCCTCAACATCACGAAGGATTTGGAAATGCGTACCGTTCTGGGTGTGAACGTAATGACACAGGAAAATAATGAAGCTATCAACAGTACATTAAATACCAACGGTCAGGGACAGTCGCAGACCAGCAATGAAAAACAAACTTTCTGGTCATTGGAAAATTATCTGACCTATACAAAGACCTTCGGTGAGATTCATGCAATAAAGGCTCTTTTGGGTGTGTCATGGCAGGAACAAGATCGTTTCTACATCAATCAGGATGTCCGGAATTTTCCAAGCGATTATTTCCAATACAATAATATGGGTGCAGGAAATGACAATAAAAATCTAACCTCCAACGCCTGGAAATACGCCTTGACTTCGTATTTCGGAAGAATTAATTATAGCTTAAAAGGAAAATACTTATTAACGGTCACCGGCCGGGCTGATGGATCGTCCAAGTTCGGTGAAAACAATAAATTTTCATTTTTTCCTTCAGCAGCGTTGGCATGGAGAATCTCGGATGAGGGATTCTTACAAAACAACAGCGTGATTTCAAATTTGAAATTGCGTACGAGTTATGGCTTAACTGGAAATTCAGAAATACCTTCTTACTCTTCGTTATCACTTTTAGGTTCCGGGTACCGGGCTATTTGGAACAATGCAAGTGCGGGTGGAACTGGTCTTAACCGGTTAGCTAACCCAGATCTACAGTGGGAAAAAACCGCTCAAAGTGATATAGGTGTTGAGTTAGGCCTTTTCAACGATCGCATTGTGCTCGAAGCCGATGTCTACTACAGAAAAACAACTGATATGCTACTTGACGCTCCAGTGCCGCAAACCAGTGGATATGCTATCATCAGAAAAAACATAGGCTCTATGGAGAATAAGGGTATAGAGCTTTCACTGACAACCTATAATATCGAGAGCGAAAAGTTTAGCTGGCGCACGACGTTCAATGTTTCCATGAACAAGAATAAAGTTCTTTCACTGGCAACACCCTCGGATCTTTTTAACGTCGGCGGGCCTGGTATCACTAATCCCACTAACATCATCCGGGTAGGCGAACCTGCAGATTCCTTCTGGGGACTAGTACGTCTCGGAACATGGAGTACCGATGAAGCTGACGAGGCTGCTGCGTTCACAAGTTATAGGAATGGTCTTAAGATGTTACCCGGTGATATCAAATACCTTGATGTGAATGGCGACAAAGCCATTACAGATGCCGACAGAATGATCATTGGCCGCGGTAGCCCCGATGCTTGGGGAGCCTTTACCAACTACTTCAGGTATGGTGCATTGGATCTAACCGTTGAGCTTCAGTACTCATATGGCAACGATATTATGGACATGAATCTTCACTCAAGTGAAGACCGTCAAGGATTAGCTAACAGCTATAAGACAGTCCTTAACGCATGGACGCCTGAAAATCAAAATACTCCGATCGCACAGGTTCGCGGAACGAGCGCGGGTTACGTAACAAACGTAGACTCCCATTGGGTTCAGGATGGATCATTCATCAGGGGCAGAAATCTTCTTCTTGGTTTTAACTTCCCCGGAAGTACCCTTGAAAAATTAAAATTGGATCGGTTAAGGCTTTATACTTCAGTACAAAACTTCTTCCTGATTTGTAACGATGAAGTTATCGGAGATCCCGAGATAACACCGCTCCGTGGAGATAATACCAACAACGCTTTTTCGCAAGGAATGAAATGGCATGAATATCCTAAAGCAACAACGTTTATGGTGGGGTTGCAGGTTGGTTTATAAGTCACGATCTAAAAACGATATTTTATGATTAACTACAATATATATAAGTACGGACGCAAGGTCCTTTTATGTTCGGCGCTATTAATTAGTGCAACAGCTTGTTCAGATTTCCTAGAGGAAAGAGATCCCTCGAATCTGACGCCAGAAAGTTTTTACACGGAGGCAAAGCATGCTGACGCAGCGATCGCCGCGGTGTATGCGGATGCCAGGTTTTACGGCGAGGGTGCCGGAATTTTTTCTTCTAACTGGCAATTGCTGGAAGCGCCGACGGGTACAACTACAACAGAGA
>DASQTN010000534.1:0-3435 GCA_035641895.1 Chryseolinea sp.
GACCATCCTGTGGCAGGTTTAAGAAAGATATAAGCAGCGCCCTTGAAAGCATCGGCGATTTCAAAGCCTTCCGAAAACCCCGGAGCGCCCACCACAATCTGATCTCCATGAAGGGCTACCGAAAATCCAAACCTGTCGCCATACGATTGCTGATCAGGGAAAAGCCGGGCATCTTCCGTTGCGCTCTTCCATTCCCCTTTCTTCTTAAATACATATACTTTCATCGAATTATTGTTATGAAACTGAACACTACCTGTTCCCACGACTATGATGGAATCGTTCATGGCAATGGATCGGCCGAACGTTTCGGTTACGCCATGATTGGATGGCGTGAGGGTTGCTATCCGGATCCAGCCTCCTGCATCTTCTTTAAAGACATGAACATATCCCAGGGAACCCGTTCCGTTTTCCGTAAACTCTGAAACAGCGATATACCCGTTGCACCAAGTTATTTCCTGACCAAAACGTCCGCCGATTTTGGGATTCGGTGGTGCGATCATTTCGTCAAATTGCCAACTGCCGCCTGATTTTTTGTAAACATAAACTGCACCTGGCTCACGCACCGATATTGAACCATCTCCGTTGTAGCTATGACGCCAGGCTGCGCCAACAAATAACCGGTCGGAACTCAATGCGATTGCCTGTCCAAAAAACATAAACGGTTTTCCATCGTGGGCTTTAATTTTTTCTTTTTGAATCCAACCCGTGGCATTTCGCTCGTAGAGATAAACAGCCCCGCTGTACTCACCATTATCGTCGTCACCAACAGCGCTCACCGCCATCCAATTCTGACTTACTGCAACATCTTTCCCATATTCATCCATGGTGGCGTTAACAGAAGTTTCACTAAACTGTTGATTCAACGCAATGCCGTTCTCCCATTGGGGATTCGGAAGATAATCCACAACCCTTCCATCACTTGATGTTTTGTCAGGTCCTGCACCCAGGCCCACCGCGAAGTGGCTACCTGTAATAGTCATTGACCGGCCCCAATTGTCTCCTGCCCAGGAGGGAAGTACAATAGTTCGTACCATGGTATGGTTAGCCCACGTCGCAGCCGTTCTTTTATGAATGGTAATGGCGGTCCAATCTATATTTGGAAGGAAAAGGTAGTCTCCATCGGTTACCATGTCCCAATACTGATAACCGTTTTCGCCATTGGGTATTTGCGACACCTCTATTAAGTCACCGCTCCATCCAGGGGGTGGTTTGTTATAGACATATATTGTGTTCTTACTATTGGCATTGGCTACATTCTGATGGGCCGCTACTAATACCGATGTACCAGCGATTTGCACATCACGGCCGAATTGAATATCGATAAAGGCGTTTCGGTCAGAAGGTCCCAGGATTGCAACGGGATCGCTAGTCCAGGTGGCGCCAGTGCGTTCAAAGAGGAACACCCGGCCAAAATTATACAATGAGTTCGGGTCATTTTTGTGGGACGTTGATGAAACAACAAGCAGATCATCTGTCAGTGAGATGTGTTCTGCAAAATATCGATTTGATCCGTCAACGTCCCGGGGACCATCGATGTTTTGGACGAAGGAGAACTGTCCCCCATCATGACGGTAGATCGCCACTTTATTATCCCTGAACTGTTCTTCGAAACCCACAGCGAGATAGTTTGACGAAAGATCTATCGACCGAACATACTGCAATGTTGCAGTCGACACTTCAATTTGATATGATTCCGTTCCGGAGTTCCACTTCCCATTGTTATCCTGCTCGTAAACATAAATTTTTTCGCGACTATTTCCGTCAACGTCATATCGATTGCCGATAATACAGATGGTAGATGCGTTCATCGTGAGGAAAAATCCAAAGTGCATGGATTCCTGCGGATCGGAAGGAGTCAATATGGCGATGCGCACCCATTTTCCTGCAGTTAGCTGATAAAGGTGAACGATACCGGCATTATAATCCAAAGAGTCATTATGGGCTTCTGCAACGATCATGAAGTCGCCGAACGAATCGCTAGCAGCCGCATAGCTATTGGATAGGGATCTGTCTGCAACCGGTATCGTAAGTTGTGGGGCGAGGCTGCATTGGGCGAACGACCATTGCTGTAAGAGATACAATAGGCAAGAGGCAGCAACGACTTTCATGTTGATACAATGACACCCAAGATATGAAAGATGATGCGATTGCCGATGACCATGTTATATTTTGTATGCTTTTGAAGAAATGCAGATGCCTGACCGTTGCTTCTCCGGTTTCTCCGACTATAAAAATAGTTTCTAGCATACATCGGTCGGAATAATGAAACCGATGAATCACGCCTCCCGACCGAGGCAGGCGAGGGCAGGGTTCGGACATAGTTATACAAACAAGATTGCTAATGCACATCTGCGCAAGACGCCATAAAAGCGATCAGTTTTCAGCAAAACAGCTTGCAGTCTGTGCGGGAATAAAAAGTCACTTGGGGCGCTTTAGTCAGAAGGAAAAACGGGATATTGCACCTTGAGTATTGTCGAACTTTGTAAGGTCATGTTTAAGGTAATCGTCGTTGTGTTGGTTGGCCTGTCTTCCTCTGCTTTTGCGCAGGATTCGACCGTATATTTTTATGATGAAAAAGGAGAAACGATTGTCGATCTTAAGGATGCTTTTTCTTACCGTATTGTAATTCCGAAAGATTCGCTTTTATACATCCGGCACTATTTTACCTCTAATGATCAACCCATCCTGGAAGGAACATTTCGACGTATAGGTAATACGTTAGAATACGACGGTCCGTACAAGTCATTTTATCGAAATGGTAAGCTTCAAAGAGAAGGGACTTACTCAAAGGATAAAAGAGTCGGCCTTTGGAAGGAATATTACCCCAATGGCCAACAAGCGGATGAACAATTTCACCATGACGATAAAGTTGTCTACCATCAACACTGGGATGAAGCGGGCAACGCAATGCTTACGAATGGTTCAGGCAAGTTCACGGCTGGAACTCAGCACGTCGAAGTTATCGACTCAATTTTATTTGCTGAGTTCTTTGTCGATTCACTTTCGGGCGACTCCATTTATGTCGTTGTTGAAGAGAACGCGACATACACCGGCGGGATGGACGCATTTTTTTCGCACATAGAAAAAGATTTGAAGTACCCTAAGCTGGCAAAAGAATATTCGATTCAGGGGAAAGTTTTCGTGCAATTTGTAATCGACAGATCTGGAAAGCTCCATGATGCTACAGTTATCAGCGGTATCGGTGGGGGCTGTGATGAAGAGGCGCTGGCAGCAGTGAGAAAAAGAACAACGTGGATCCCCGGGAAGGTAAGAGGTAAAGTCGTAAGTCAAAAAATGGTATTGCCGATAACGTTCAAAATCCCGAAGTCTGAGCCTAAATTTTATTTGTTTAAAGAATTATCAAAACCATAAATGTCAGTAAATGCATGGAGAACAATCCTGGGTCCGTGGGCGTAGATATGCGGAAGGGGTAAT
>DASQTN010000535.1:0-3067 GCA_035641895.1 Chryseolinea sp.
TTTCATGAGCCCGGTTGGTGACGTTGAAGATATGACTAAAAATGCCTTGCTTATCTTAGATAAAAGTAATTTGCCGGCATTTAAGGAGAATGCTTTGAAGCGTGCGCAGGAGTTTGACATTAGCAAGATCCTGCCTCTTTATGAAAATTATTATCATAAGATACTGGAAAAAGCCGCATCCAAAGCAAAGCATATGACGTAAACCATGATGAAATTAAAATTTTTACTTTAGTTATGGCGGAGAATATAGTACCCAAAAACAAAGGCACTCAAAAACTTTTCCAAAATCCCGTATTGGAGAAACTCTCGCGTACACACATCGCCGTACCACTCACAATCTTTTCTCTTTTTTCGGGTGGCTTATTAGCGTGGAGTATCACGCATACAACACTTTCGGCGGGCACGACTATCGGGCTCTTTGTGTTAGGGCTGTTAGCGTTCACCTGGGTAGAGTATGTTGTGCATCGTTACGTATTTCATATGAAAACCTATAACGAAGTGCGTGCAAAACTTCAATATATGATCCATGGCATTCATCACGAATATCCAAAAGACAAAGACAGACTTGCAATGCCACCCCTTTTAAGCGTTGTCATTGCAACTATCTTGCTGTTGCTCTTCAGGGTGGTTATGGGTGACTTTGTATTTGCATTTTTACCAGGATTCCTCGTCGGATATGCTGCGTACTTAGGCGTGCATTATATGGTTCATGCGTTTGCGCCGCCTAAAAATTTTCTAAAGAGATTGTGGATCAACCACGGCACCCACCATTATAAGAATGGAGAAATGATTTATGGTGTTTCATCTCCGCTTTGGGATTATATCTATGGTACCATGACGGAGAAAAAGCTGTCTGCCAAATAGCCTGAAGATATATCGGAAAAGGGGTTTTTCGTACTCGCCTTTCATAGCAATTTTTGCTTTTATCCGAAACTTAATCAGTATTTTAGTTTTCAAGTCCTCAATATCTTTCTCCGATTCCAGGGAAAAATAAAACGAATCGAACAGAAAATAGAAATTAAGGGTTAAGTGTATGAATAAGTGACGTCGACATGCTAGGTTACAGATTTTCCCGCCATACGCCACGCCCTGAAAAAGCACAAAGCGACTTTGATAAGTTGCTTAAAATCTTCATGCAATTGATTCTTGTTACAGCCGGCAACGTTGCTGAAGCGCTGCAATGGCTTACTGAGGTGGATCGTCAATACGGTTTAACTAATGATAAGTATGGCATCGGTGATTTTATTGAAGACCTGAAGAAGAATGGCTATATCACCGAAGAGGGTCCAAAAGGTGAATTCAAATTAAATGCAAAAAGTGAGCAGCGGTTGAGGCAGTCGGCTTTAGAGGAGATTTTTGGCAAGTTGAAAAAAACGAGGTCTGGCGAACATAACACGCATCACAGTGGGAGAGGTGATGAACAAACTACTGAACATCGCGACTACGAATTTGGTGACACATTGGAGCAAATCTCTGTTACCGATTCATTGAGGAATGCGCAGATCAACCACGGACTTGATAATTTTTTCATGACGGAAGATGATCTGGAAGTCATGGAAGCTGAATATAAGACGCAAACCTCCACTGTGTTGATGATCGACATCTCTCACTCGATGATCTTATATGGTGAGGACCGGATTACACCTGCAAAAAAGGTAGCCATGGCGTTAGCAGAACTCATTACAAAGAAGTATCCTAAAGACACATTAGATATTTTGGTATTTGGTGATGATGCCTGGCAAATTGAAATTAAAGATCTTCCTTACCTTCAGGTAGGACCATATCACACCAACACAGTAGCAGGATTGGAATTGGCGATGGACATACTTCGAAGGCGAAAAAATGCCAACAAGCAGATTTTTATGATCACGGATGGCAAGCCTACTTGTATTAAGCAAGGAATCAAATACTACAAAAATGCTTTTGGCCTCGATCCTAAAATCTTAAATCAGACATTGAATCTCGCCGGACAATTAAGAAAGTTGAAAGTCCCCGTCACGACGTTTATGATTGCCACTGATCCATATTTAAAAGCTTTTGTCCGCGACTTTACAAAGGCGAATAATGGAAATGCGTATTACAGCAGTCTTGAAGGATTAGGAAATTTAATATTTGAAGATTTTAAAAGGAATCGTAGAAAAAATTTGTAAGCGCTGGCCGTTGACAGTCAAAAAGACGCTTAAGTTTAAAATTATAATCATCGATGGATCACTCGAAAATAAGTACACTCGCGCAACTCAAAAATTCAGGTTATAAGTCAAAATCCATCAAGGAAGAACTTCGCGACAACCTAATTACTCGATTAAAAAATAAGCAAACCGTCTTCGAAGGAATTTGGGGTTATGAAGAAACTGTGATTCCGGATTTAGAACGCGCGATACTTGCTGGTCACGATATCAACTTGCTTGGTTTGCGCGGACAAGCAAAAACGAGATTAGCACGACTGATGGTAAATCTCCTCGATGAATATATACCAATCATTGAAGGCTCGGAATTAAATGACGATCCATTTGCACCTACTTCGCGATACGGACGCGACAAAGTCAAGGAAATGGGTGATGCAACTCCTGTAACCTGGCTACACCGTGAGGAACGTTATTCAGAAAAATTAGCAACACCAGATGTGTCGATCGCTGATTTAATTGGTGATGTGGATCCGATAAAAGCAGCAACACTCAAACTTCCTTACGCTGATGAACGGGTTATTCACTTTGGGTTGATACCGCGTTCAAATCGCTGCATTTTTGTGATCAACGAGTTGCCGGACCTTCAAGCCCGCATCCAGGTTGCTTTGTTTAATATTTTGCAGGAGGGGGATATTCAGATTCGTGGCTTTAAGATTCGTATGCTGCTGGATATCCAATTTGTATTTACAGCTAACCCGGAAGATTATACGAATCGCGGTAGTATTGTAACGCCGTTAAAGGACCGAATAGACAGCCAAATTATTACCCACTATCCAAAGACCCTGGAAATTGGAAAACACATTACGCAACAAGAAGCGCGATTAAAGGCAGAACAGCGTAAGCTCGTTTCGGTGAATGAAATCGCGAAGGATCTTATTGAG
>DASQTN010000536.1:0-4245 GCA_035641895.1 Chryseolinea sp.
CGTATTTCCCGCCATACTGGAAATTGAACTGTAGGGCGAATGTCCCTGGCTAGCTGTAGTTGGATTGAGCGGTAAAATCTGCCAGTAATGTTGTCGGCTGTTGCTTAGAAAATCAATGAACTTCATGGACTGAGGTCCTAGATTTCCAATTCCATAGTGAGAGGGAAGTGAAGTAATGTGCATCAAAATACCAGCACTTCGAACAAACTTTTGTTGTGAATCCTTCCTTCTAGCCTGCACTTCCCTAACGTTGTGATTCGCCATTACGTTGCTGTTGCTGCAATACAACGATAGATCGACCTCCGGCGATTAGCTTATCGTTCGCATCGTATTCATCTTCGGCGCAGCGGGCATGACTTGTATCAAATACTTTTTTCCACCGCTTGCCATATTTTGGAATTGGCAGGGTAAATTCTAAAGCATCATGATGTGCGTTAAAGATCAAATAGAAACTGTCGTCTATTATTCGCTCACCTTTTGGTCCTGTCAAATGGAGTCCACGGCCATTCAAGTAAATCGCGAGAGATTTTGCAAAGCTATGATTCCAATGTTCCTCAGACATTTCGTGGCCATCTGGTAAAAACCAGGCTATGTCCTCCAAGCCCACTCCTTTGATAGGTCTTCCCTGGAACCAGCGCTTCCTTCCAAATGTTGGATGTGCTTTCACAAAATGGATCAGGTGCCGTACATAATCGAGTAGTTCATCATCCACATTTTCCCAATCAAGCCAGGAGATTTCATTATCCTGACAATATGCATTGTTATTTCCCTTTTGTGTTCTGCCGATTTCGTCTCCGGCAACCAACATCGGAACACCTTGAGATAAGAACAACGTTGTGATTAAGTTGCGTTTTTGCCTTTTTCGAAGTTCCAATACTAGGGGATCATCCGTCGCACCCTCTATCCCACAATTCCATGATCGATTGTGGTTTTCGCCATCCATGTTATCCTCTCCGTTGGCTTCGTTGTGTTTTTCATTGTAAGAAACCAAGTCTTCTAAAGTAAACCCATCGTGAGCCGTGATAAAATTAATGCTAGCAGTGGGTCTCCGGTAATCATTTTGATAAAGGTCGGGGCTTCCAGTAAAACGTGCTGCGAACTCTCCCAGTATACTATCTTCTCCGCGCCAGTAATCACGAATACAGTCACGATATTTCCCATTCCACTCTGCCCAGTCCTGTGGAAATTTTCCCACTTGATATCCGCCTTCTCCGACATCCCAGGGCTCAGCAATTAATTTGACTTGTGATATCACTGGATCCTGATGTACGATATCAAAAAATGCACTGAGCCGATTCACTTCGTGAAGTTCGCGGGCAAGTGTTGAAGCAAGGTCAAATCGAAAACCATCGACGTGCATATCCAGGATCCAATACCGTAAACTATCCATCATTAACCTCAGGACGTTGGGTAAATTGGCGTTAAGCGTATTTCCGGTCCCGGTGTAATCCATATAATAACGCTTGTCTTCCGCCAGTCGATAGTAAGAACAATTGTCAATGCCTTTAAAAGAAAGTGTCGGGCCAAGCTGATTTCCCTCAGCCGTATGGTTGTAAACAACATCCAGTATAACTTCTATGCCGGCTTTATGAAGTTCTTTAACCATAGTTTTAAACTCCACCACTTGTTCCCCAAGCCCGCCACTGCTAGAATATCGTACATCCGGCGCAAAATATCCGATCGTGTTATAGCCCCAATAATTAGTAAGGCCCGCTTCCTTTAAATGGCGATCAGCTACGAAATGATGTACTGGCATCAGTTCGACGGCGGTGATACCTAGCTCCTTTAAGTAGTTAATAGTTACCGGATGCGCGAAGGCTGCATAAGTCCCACGGATTTCCTCCGGTATCTCTGGATGAAGCTTCGTGAATCCTTTTACATGAGCCTCATAAATAATCGATTTGTGGTAAGGAATTTTTGGAGCTCGATCATCACCCCAATCGAAATTTGAATCGATGACCACACACTTTGGAATGAAAGGAGCACTGTCAGATTCACTGAAACTAAGGTCTTCTTCAGGATTACCCACTTCATAACCGAAAAGCGTATCGTTCCAGTCGATAGTCCCTGAAATCGCTTTAGCATAAGGATCAATTAGCAGTTTGTTTGGATTGTAGCGGTGACCATTTGATGGATCATAATTTCCATGCACCCGGTACCCATAAATCTGTCCTGGTTTCAGGTCTGGAAAATAGGCATGCCACACATGATGGGTTCGCTCTACGAGTTTGATGCGCAGTGATTCCGTTTCTGCAGAAGGAGAATCAAATAGGCATAGTTCAACATGGGTTGCATTATCGGCGTAGAGCGCAAAGTTTATTCCGGCACCGTCCCAGGTCGCACCGAGGGGATAAGGACTTCCCGGATAAACCGTAATATTTTTTCGCTGGGGTTTCAGTTGAGTAGTTTGCATCGTCATGATCGGTGGATTAAGAACGTAATTTGAGTTTACGATCCTTGCAATTTTTCAAATGAGTAGGCCTCTCTTCTTCCGTGTAAAATGCGTGCAACCAACCGTGGCACACAATACCCACCCTGCAAAACATCTGTGGCAGGAATCCCCATTCGAAAATCAAAAGTTGCATGAACTCGGCTCTTCATGAGCGTTAATACTAAAAAATCGTTTTACAATGAATTGCATTCCCTAATTTTTCTGGGAATGAATAATTTGTAAAAGATTCATTCGAAATTTTCGTGCCGTCTTTTGTCCTGCATGGTATTGGTGGCATGTGTTTTCTTTCGGAAAAAAGTTTAGAACAGTTCATAGCTACGAAAATTTTTTGACTAGAACTTCAACATGTAGGCGTTTGTATTGTTTTAGGATACATACCAAATAGGTGTTAAAATTTTGATGATCAACGAATATCCGGCGGTGGGAGCATTTTATGATGGGCGCAATTGTTTGTTTTCCGTTTGGGCACCGCAATCTGAAAAAGTTGAGCTTGTAATTGGCGAGGGTGTTTATAGTATGCTTAGAAACAAGCGGGAGTTCTGGACTGTAATTGTGGAAGACATTGAATCCGGAACGCCGTATTGGTTTCGTATGAATGGAAAGAATCTTCCTGATCCTGCTTCTCGATCGCAGGCGGACGGTGTGCACGGCCCTTCTTTCGTAATTGATACAGAATTTTCATGGACTGATAATTCGTGGAAAGGGATTCCCTTATCCGAAATGATCATCTATGAATTACATGTAGGCACATTTTCTCCGAGTGGAAATTTTGATGGAGTAATCAGTCGCCTTGATTATTTAAAAGACCTTGGCATCAATGCAATTGAACTGATGCCTGTAGTGCAATTTCCCGGCAACAGAAATTGGGGTTATGACGGCGTTTATCCGTTTGCCGTTCATCACAATTACGGTGGGGCTACTGGCCTAATGAAACTTGTGGATGAAGCGCATCGGAGAAGTATCGCTGTTATATTGGATGTCGTATACAATCATCAAGGACCAGAGGGGAACTATCTTGGTGAATATGGTCCCTACTTTACCGATAAATATAAAACGTGGTGGGGGAAAGCAATAAATTTTGATGATTCATGGTGCGATGGTGTGCGGCATTTTTATTGGCAAAATGCCCTCATGTGGCTTGATGAGTTTCATGTTGACGGACTGCGACTTGATGCCGTACATGCAATTTGGGATCTTAGCGCCTCCCACTTTATCGAAGAACTTTCACGAAAGGTAAGAGATCTGGAAAATCGTGTTGGACAAAAAAAAGTTTTAATTGCTGAATTTGATCTTAATAACCCGCGGTATATACGAGGACCCGAAAAGGGTGGCTATGGACTGGATGGACAATGGATCGACGAATTTCACCATGCGCTTCACGCCGTTGTAACGGGTGAGACTAATGGGTACTATGAAGACTTTGGTGAGCTAACGCATTTAATTAAATCCTTTGAACATTCTTATGTCTATACAGGTCAATACTCCAGGCATAGAAAAAAATATTTTGGAGTTGACCCCATTGATCGATCCTATGATCAGTTCGTGGTCTTTGCTCAAAATCATGATCAAATTGGAAACCGCCTTCTTGGGGACAGGCTTACCGCGAGTCTATCTTTTGAAGCCCTGAAATTAGTCGCTGGGGCGGTCTTATTAGCGCCGCAAGTTCCACTTTTATTTATGGGCGAAGAGTACGGTGAAAAAAATCCGTTCCAATATTTCATTAGCCATACCGATGAGCAGCTTGTGAAAATGGTTCAAGAGGGGAGAAGGAAGGAATTTTCCTATTTCGAGTG
>DASQTN010000537.1:0-6053 GCA_035641895.1 Chryseolinea sp.
GGGTAAAGGAAAAGTCATTGGGTTGAAGCTAATCATTAACGAAATGGACGAAGCCAGCTCCTGGTTGGGCGATGGCTAAAGCAATACATCAGGGTGGGGAAACCGAATGTAAATGTTGGTTGCTGAAAGGCGTAAAAAACTGCGGTAAAAAAGCAATGGAGAAAAAATTGTCGGGGATTAACGGAGTTGTTTTTCGTTCTATAGCCAGTTCTTAAACGTCAGGTTGCGTTTGCCTTTTTTTTGCCGTTGATGGAAAAAAAGAATTTGCATTCGTTTTTCACACCTGCTTTCATTGCCAGGGGCGTCAGCTGCCTTACCCGCCGGACAAAGATTATTAATCGTTTTAGTTTATTATATTGACGTGAAAAAACGCAACCCAGCGTCTACCAGTAGTAGTTTAGGACTTAAAAAAATCGTTGATCATTATGGCTGATTACTTGACAACCTCTCATACTCATCGAACTGATTCTCGACACCAATGTTTGATTTATAATGGCGCACCATCTCGAAAACTTTCCTTATTGGCTGAAGTTTTAAAGCGTAAGTTGGTTGAAGGGTATCGCTGCCTGTATCTCAACAGTCTCCCTATGGTTGCTGGAATGCGGTCAACCCTTGCTGCCATGGATATGGACGTAGCAGAGCTTGAAAAAGATAGCCTGATCTTATCTTCGGACACGGTATCACCAGGCAAAAGCTTCGATGGTGAGGTAATGCTGGGCCAACTGGAAGATCTCCTGGATCAGGCGCTTAAGGATGGCTATAAAGGGCTGTGGGCCTCCGGAGACATGACATGGGAATTCGGACCGGCAAAAGATTTTGACAAATTGATGGAGTATGAATTAGGACTTGAAAAAATGTTTCACAGGAGAACGGAGTTGTGTGGTATCTGCCAGTATCATCAGGACTCGTTACCGCATGATGCAATGCGGCAAAGCCTGTTAATACATCCTACTATCGTTATAAACGAAACGTTGAAAATCATAAATCCTCATTATTTGAAATCCAGTTGGCCCACAGATTTAATTATCAATGAGAAACTTGACGAAACGATAGCTGAACTCTGTAAGCAATAGCGTTGACGTATATTATCGTAAGAGTTGCTGAACAAGCCGGAAGGCAATTTAAGTGATTAAAAATTTCAAAAACTGAAGCTACAAATAGGAGTAAGGCGTCATGTGATTTTGTTGTAGCTTAAATTTTTTAGGGACTTGATATTTTCAGAATTCTCGACGCTCCCCGTATCACAATTACAAAAACTATTGTACCAATAATTAAGTCCGGCTTGTTTGAATTTAGTAAGTAAACCAATCCACCGGCCAAAATTACTCCAATATTTATGATGACATCGTTTGATGTGAATATCATACTTGCTTTAATGTGGGCTTCGTTACTTTTTGTCTGTTGTAGCAAATACAAACAAATTCCATTCCCGACCAGTGCAAAAATTGAAACAACAATCATTGTACTATAGTTGGGTGGTTTGTCAACCAATATAAAACGCCTGATTACTTCAATGAAACCCACTATTGCCAAAACCATTTGAAAGTATCCGCTTAGTCGGGCCACATTTTTCTTCGCTTGAATAGTTCGTCCTACCGCATACAAACTTAGTCCATAAACCAATGCGTCTGCCAACATGTCCAAGCTGTCGGCCACGAGTCCCATTGATTTGGAAATAAGTCCTGTTACACTTTCAACCGCGAAAAAGCCAAAGTTGATCAGGAGGACTGTCCACAACACTTGCCTTTGATTTTTTTTACTGTCTATGTTTAGGTCTGTTGCTATTTTTTCCGTGCCAATTCTCTTTGAATTTAATTTTAAATCTTCAATCGATTTTTCTATCTCATTTGTAAGTCCATCATGATACACTGTCAGCCGGCGGTTTTCTAAATCAAAGTCAAGATTCTTGATGTTTATAAAATTTTCCAACTTCATTCTAATCAATGCCTCTTCGGACGGGCAGTCCATTTTCGTTATCTCAAATGTCGATTTGTCCATTGGCGTAAGTTCAAATTTATACTAAATTTTTGAGGGCTAACGACGGCTTGTACATAGAAATTGTGAGTCTGCTCAGGTCAGCGTTTTCCTTCTGTACAGGAATCAGTATCCATACAACCACCTAAACGGCTCCGTCTATTTTTCCTCGATTGAAGATAGTAGCTTGTGGCATCTAAAGATTATAAGCACACTGCTGAAACTATGAAAAAAACTACACCTTTCCTGACCGTGCTCCTCCTTGCCGCTGGAGCGTTGTATGCTCAGGAGCCACAACAGTTCAAAGGCGACATTAAACTCGATGTTCGTGAATCCACTCCAGATTGGAATCCCTACATTCGAAAGAAGGCACCAGAAGGATCACCAAATGTTCTTTTCATTCTATATGATGACACCGGCTTAGCCACGTGGTCGCCATACGGCGGACGGGTAAATATGCCGACTATGGATAAATTAGCGGCGGATGGTTTAACATACACACAATGGCACACCGTGGCACTCTGCTCGCCACCGCGTTCCTGTATTCTCACGGGACGCAATCACAACCTTAACGGTATGGGTTCTATAACGGAAGGAGCGAATGGGTTCCCTGGCTATAGCAGTCAAATACCAGCACAGGCCGCCACCATTGGGCAGGTATTACAAGACAATGGATGGAGTACATTTTGGATGGGTAAGAATCACAACGTTCCAGAAACCGATTTGTCATCTGGCGCTAACAAAAAACAATGGCCGCTGCAAATGGGGTTCGATCGGTTCTATGGTTTTATTGGTGGAGAAACCAATCAATTTTATCCAGACCTCGTCGAAGACAACCATTATATTGAACAGCCTTATAGTCCTGAAGAAGGCTATCATTTATCGAAAGATTTAGCTGATCAGGCAATTAAATACCTTAACGATCAAAAAGCGGCTAACCCTTCGAAGCCGTGGTTTATGTGGTACTGCCCGGGTGCCAATCATGCTCCGCACCAGGCTCCGCAAGAATACATTGCAAAGTACAAAGGAAAGTTTGATGATGGGTATGACGCCTACCGCTCGTGGGTTCTTCCCCGCATGATTGCAAAAGGAATTTTGCCGAAGGATACGAAGCTAACGGAATTTAATCCTATGCCGCCTGATCAAGCGAATCCGGGAGACGCAGTCCGTCCTTGGAATACCCTTACTGCTGATGAGAAGAAATTATTCTCACGCCTGTGTGAAGTATTTGCAGGATTCTCTGAGTACACCGACGCACAAGTCGGGCGACTCATCGATCATCTTAAGGCCACGGGCCAATATGAAAATACGGTTATCCTATACGCTGCGGATAACGGCGCGTCTGGAGAAGGTAGCCCAAGCGGATCTGTGAACGAAAATAAGTTCTTTAACGGCTATCCGGATGAGTTGAGCGAGAACATGAAGTTGATTGATAAGTTGGGTGGTCCTGACACCTATGAACATTACCCAACTGGTTGGGCAGCTGCGTTTTCAACTCCTTTTAAAATGTTTAAACGCTATTCAAATTACTCCGGCGGTACAGCTGATCCGTTGATCATTACATGGCCTAAAGGCATCAAGGCAAAAGGTCAGGTCCGCAATCAATATCATCATGCAGTTGATATTGTTCCTACCATTCTTGATATCTGTAAACTGGAAATGCCGAAGGTATACCGAGGGGTTGAACAGTATCCGTTATCAGGTGTCTCGATGCGTTATACATTTGATGCCACACCGGATGCAAAGACTCAAAAACATCGTCAGTACTATGCGATGTTGGGGACGCGGGCTATCTGGGAAGATGGATGGAAAGCTGTTGCTGTTCACGCACCTTTAACTGGGAAGGGTAATTTTGACAAAGATCAATGGCAGCTTTATCATGTAGACGTAGATCGTGCAGAGTCTATTGACCTCGCAAAGAAAAACCCGGAGAAGTTACAAGCTTTAATAAAAGCGTGGAATGAAGAAGCGGATAAAAATTTCGCGAAGCCATTGGATGATCGTCCCGCTGTTGTGCAGGCCGGTATCGAACGTCCTTCGGAGGAAGTGGCTCGAGACACTTACACGTACTATCCACATGCCAGTCCTGTCCCTGAAGCGGTTGCTGCAAACATACGCGGCCGCTCCTATAAGATCATCGCAAATATTGAGATTACAGCAAATGCCAGCGGAGTCATCTTTGCCCATGGTTCGCGGTTTGGGGGTCACAGCTTATTCATCAAGGACAAAAAATTATACTATGTCTACAATTTCCTGGGCATCAAACCGGAACAGCAGTTTGTTTCGGGTGAACTAAAGCCGGGTAAGTATACCGTTGGGATGGAGTTCATTCGTGAAAAAGCAGGGGAGCATCATGAGTCAATGGGAACGACCAAACTTTATGTGAACGACGTGGCAGTTGCTACAGGACCGATGCGGTCGCAGGTAGGAAAGTTCACGTTGGTAGGTGATGGGCTTTGTGTAGGGTATGATAGTGGAGATCCGGTGAGTGAACAATATAAGTCGCCTGGAGATTTAAAAGGGGGTTCGGTTCACTTTGTTACCGTAAGCGTTGACAAAAAACAATACCTCGATGCCGAAAAAGAAGCTGCGTTAAAACTTCGGGATTAGATATCTGAATTAATGATTTTATAAAAATCAACGGCTACTTTTGACCGTTGATTTTTTTATGTCTGACTTCCTGAGTTTCGAAAACGGAGGCGGTATTGCAAATTCACGTCATCATACCTCTCCAAAACAAAACTTTACTGGCGAATTGGCAGGAGTTTCACGCATCTGAGGTCCGTGGTGCAGTTTGGATTTCCACCAGCTTTAGCTGTTGGAAATGTTTAGTGATTCGGTGGGCTTCAGCCCAACTGTCAGGGTCCTCGATCATTCTAGCTGAAATGGTTACGGCGAATCACTCGATAACTCCAGCACTATTACACACAGCCGATGATTATCTGGCATTATTTCTTGATGATGTTCAGAAGTCAGTATGAAATGGAACATCCATAACATTTTTATCGTTGCAAAATGGAGAAGTTACTTCACCACCTCACTGACCAAAATTATTGGAGCAACATTAGTGTAGTTCTGGAAGTCGGCCCTTATCGCATCTCTATTTGGACCAATTGCCGCCTGATAATCACTTAGACTCTTTACATAAAATGTTCCGACTGCCATATAGGGTAAGGGCTGGTTGGGAATACCATTGGCAACACCTTTTTCAATAGTGTACTTTACCAAATTAGTTCCCAGGTATCCTGCGACCATTGGCATGTGCTTGCCCTCATAGTACTCCATGTCGAAAGTCTTGCCTTCTGCAAAAGGATACATAACGGATACTTTTATCAATCCTTTCTCTTCAACAACCTTGCTGTCTTTTTTAGCTTTGCGAGATTGCTTTTCCTGACCAAAAGAAGCCAAACATATGGTGAGAAATAAAAAAGATATTAGGAGACTGCGTTTCATAATTGTTTTTTAAGTTGAGTGTAGTGCACTGGCACTAATGTACGGAACATTGTTTTCAATATGAACGGTATTCACCTGGCGCGAGTTTCGTTTAAATTTTGGATGATAAGGTTTATACCAACCTATCAAAAATGACATACGCTTGAATTTTTGAGTTCTTTAATCACTTCTATATTCTTCACTCAACTCACCGTCTACGAGCGGGAATGTCGCCTGAGGTCAGGAGTGAAACGTGCAATGGTGATTAAATCTGTCGGAATTTACCCCCGTCTTGCCGCAATGACACCCTAACGTTTCAGACGACTGAAACTAAGTTTGCTGTACAACAACATTTAAGAACACCTGGTATACTTTTCGAACTCAGCGGTAGCGAAAAGTAATCACTGGTGTGGCCATGTCGTTGGCTGGTTTATCAATGACAGTCACCGACGGTCAGAAAACCAGTATTCACCTCTACAGAAATCCCGAACAAGCGTTTACGCTGGACAACCATCACTGGCGAAAAAAAATGACTAATAATGAGTACACCCAATTATACCGGGCAACGGCATCAGCGTGTTCAGAAACAACGGTGTAAAAAGCCCGCCGAAGTTATTAGATGCAAAAATTCTAAAGTCAGGGGTTTT
>DASQTN010000538.1:0-3867 GCA_035641895.1 Chryseolinea sp.
CGCTGGACAGCGGTTTCGCCATACTTGAAAAAGGTGGGAAAAGCATTGATGCCGTTATCGCAGCCATTAAAATAATGGAGGACTCCCCTCTCTTCAATGCCGGCAAAGGCGCAGTTTTTACTCATGACGAGCGAAATGAGCTCGACGCTTCTATCATGGATGGCAGCAATCTCATGGCTGGGGCCGTCGCTGGCGTTACAACCATTAAAAATCCCATTACTGCCGCTTACGCTGTAATGAGAAATTCAAATCACGTAATGCTTATTGGCAAGGGTGCCGAAGATTTTGCCGCGGAGCAAGGCCTTCAAATTGTTCCCAATACCTATTTTTTCGACTCTGTTCGTTTTAGGCAATTGTTAAAAATTAAGGAAAAGCCTACAAGTGACCTCCAGAGTGATAATAAATTCGGAACGGTGGGCTGCGTTGCACTCGATAGTCATGGGAATCTGGCAGCTGGAACTTCAACAGGGGGAATGTCAAATAAGAAATACGGACGCGTAGGCGATTCACCCATAATCGGCGCAGGCACGTACGCCAACAATCTAACGTGCGCGGTATCTGCGACGGGATGGGGCGAATATTTTATCCGGCTGAATGTTGCGCATGATGTACACGCACTAATGGAATATGCTAACCTTTCGCTTCGGGACGCGGCTGATTCTGTTATTCTAAAAAAGTTGCCGCGACTGGGGGGTGATGGAGGTATAATTGCGCTCGATCGTCAGGGAAACTTTACCATGCCATTTTGCACCGAAGGAATGTATAGGGGATATATCACGAAAAAAGGCGAAGGTAAGGCACTCATCTACAAAGATTGAACTGGCTCGAATGCATAACCTAAAAGGTGGTGGCAATGCCCACAGGTGCTCGAAAATGTTGTATCGCACCCTTTTCGTCGAAAGTTTCGAACGAAATCATGTAGTAACCGATAGGTGCTTTTGTTCCCGTACTTCGGTCACCATCCCATCGGTAAAAACCCGTCGTACCGATGATATCATTGTTAGCAAGTTCTTTGATCAACCGCCCCTGCGAATCGAATATCCTGACGTTGGCAACCTGTCCACCAAATTCAAAATTGTAATGAATGAGCGCAAAATTATTTTGACCACTAAGTGGATCAAAAATTTCAGGCTCAACCTTAAGAACTTCTGTCGCAGTGTTGGATTCCTGCCAAGCATTTGAGTTTATGTAGCCGGGGGTTGAAAAACCAACGGATGAGCTAGCTGACTTCCAGTTTTGACCCGTCGAATGGGTGGCCAGTGATATGCGTTCGAGGGACACCCCTTCCTCGTCTTTGATAAAAACTGAATGCATGTCCTTGGTGTAGTCAAGATAGTCGATCACATTTCCACCTGTATCCAACAAAACGACCGATCCGAAATCATCATTGAACGCCGGTAAATCATGGACCTGTAGTAAATGCTGCGCTTGTGTTGTTCTGTATTCCCCGATGAGAATATTTGAATTTTCCGTTAAAGCGAGAATATCTCCAGGTTTAAAAAGGTACTCCTCAGTTGTTAAGGTAGTTTTATTTTTTAGAACTCCATCCTCTGTGGACGCCAAAGCCCAATCTTTAAGATTTATGAATTTCCCCGACGTGTTTATTATCTCGACAAAATCGACGCCAGTAGGCCTAGGGTTAAATAACACTTCGTTGATGAGTATTTCGAGACTGTCGGCTGCTTCAGGCAACCCGAAGGTTGAACCGACTCCAGCCGGCTCGAATAGATTTCCAGCGCAATCGTGAAGATTTACCAACGTAACTGAATATGTTGTTCCTTTTTGAATTTCCCCTGCCAGGGATACACGAAGTTGTGTAAGGGAAGGGTCAGTGAAAGAAATGGAAGTCACATCCAGAGGGGGATCGATATTCAGACGGAGATCTGCGCGCAAATATTTTTCGAGCTTTTCATCAAATTGAAGTTGAATTTCAACAGCGCTGATGGGAATCGTGGAAAGTAGTTTTGGCCCGGCAAGGTCTGGTTTAATGGCAAAGACAGAATTTTGAATGCCTGGAGTTCCGCCACGGTCATCTTCGGCCGCGCTCCAATTGTCTCGCTCACTGCATACATTATCCGGATCAATAATTTCCAACGTCCAACCCCCGTCCCTTTTATCTTCATCCCGGTACCAGCTGCTAGCATAGCTTACCGAATCGATTGTGGTATTTTCGGCATCTTTTAAGATCAAGACGTCAGAAGAATTATTCAATGAAGGAAAGATCGTTAGCCGGAGGAGGTTTTCAGAATCCGGGAGCGAACTGTTTTCTGAAGTAAGAACGACGTACTCGTTCGGGGCCAAAATGAAATTGGGCAACGTTGCGACAGCGCTTTGATCTGTCAACGTCCAACCGGAAAGGTTGAAAGGTAGCTGGCTTCGATTGAAAATTTCTACGAATTCGGACTCCGGTAAACCAATCGCCGGCGAAGGGTCCGCGAAAATTTCGCTAATAATAACTGCTTTCGGATCGGGCTTTACTGCGTTAAAGAAAAAAAACTCGCGGTCAGTTGTCTCCATCACATTTCCGTTTTGATCAGCTACATCTTTAATGGTAAGAACTGACGGGCTGTTTTCTTGAAACGTTGTATTAAATTTCAAGACGACAGTCTTTTTATCGGAACCTACGTTGACTTCGGTTGGGTGTCCAACGATAGGGCTAATCGTGTAATTGTCCGTTCTCGTCGCCGAAATAGAGTCGAGCAGTTCTGAAAATGTCAAGCTGAGTTCGAGCGAAGATTTTATTTCAAGGTTCACCACGTCTGGCCCTGTTTCGTCGGTATTCTCACCCTGCTGAACGTTGAAGTCGTCAAAGAAAAATTTATCAGACCGGGTAGCGGTGTAGGCGCAGCGTATCCCGAAATAATGTGACGCGGCCGCATTATCATCTGGGACGGATCCCTCGAGAAAGTAGTCTTCTGTTCCGGATACGTTTGTAAATAATTGCCATTCTCCACTACCATTTCGAAGCACACGAATTTTTAGCGCAATGGTCGGTTGATTGAGGATATCGTCGCGCCCATCAATTATTTTAGAAGACGTGTTACCTTCCTGCCTGTACAGGCTAACCTCATCGTTGCGATCACCGATCGTGACAAAGTATCCATTAAGAGCACCGTTAAGGTCGGCTTGGTCGGCTGTCAAATATACCCTGCAATGATTGCTGGCCGATGGATTGAATTCCATTTTGAGTTTGAATTCCCACGTTGCGTCTTTTGAAACTAACGATGGCGTCGAAAGAATTGCGATTCCACCCTCTTGGGGAGCTTCGAGCTTAAGTTCACCCTCTGAAATAACGAACCGGGCGTCATCGCCTTTCCAAGGAGGGGAATCAGCAAAGTCGTTGTCAGAGAAATTATCTGTGAACTGAGCTAACGCTAGTTGGGCAGCGAAGATCAGGAAAACCGTAAAATAAATTTTAGCTGTAAACGTTTGCAGGTTGGAAACCCAACATATTTGTATTTTGTTTTTCATAAGCACAACGGGAAATATTACTTTTGCAATCCTTAAATATAAAAACAAAAATGAAACTCGCAGTAGTAGGAGCCACCGGACTGGTAGGCCAAGAGATCCTCAAAGTACTAGAGGAAAGAAGTTTTACATTTGATGAGCTCTATTTGATCGCTTCAGCTAAGTCTGTTGGTCAAAAGGTAAAATTTAAGGATAAGGAATACACAATCATAAGTATTGAAGAAGGCTGCAAGCTAGTCCCGGATATTGCAATATTTTCAGCGGGCGGAGGAACGTCGCTGGAATGGGCTCCAAAATATGCTGAGGCTGGCACAATTGTGATCGACAATTCATCCGCATGGCGGATGGATCCTACAAAAAAACTTATTGTCCCGGAAATCAACGGGCACGAGCTCACTA
>DASQTN010000539.1:0-4177 GCA_035641895.1 Chryseolinea sp.
ATGAGTCCGGTGAGGTCTTTTTCAATTATCCTGGGACCCGCATATTCCCCTGAGCCCTCGTCAATAATTAAAACATTTTTAGAGGCGAGCTCGTCAATGTCATGACCGGTGACGAATGTCTGTAGCGAATGGACATCCTGCTGTGGAATTTTCAAAGATTGCCCGATATAAAAAATCAGATTCGCTTGCCTATCGGAAATTTCATCATCGGCGTTTACCAACTCAATTATTTTTACGATCAGCACTACCTTCTGCTGCATGGTCAGGGCTTGATTTACCTGCTTGACGATCTGCATGATCTTTGCCCAATCATCTACAAATTGCTGGGTATCGGGGTCGAAGCTGCTCAAATCCTGACGTACTTCTACCTGAGAAGACGCGGCGTACTCATCAAAGAGACGCAGGTAATAGTTGGTAGCATCCCTGTTAAGGTGAAGACTTAAAAACTCCTTAATGTTTGTCCTTTCGGCTTCGGTAACACGCTCGCGAGCGACAATAGCAAAAAGATGTAAAATCGCCTTGAGTAGTTCTTCACTCATGAATGTCCTTTAAGACTCCAAATTAAAGTTTAAAATATGAATTAATGCAGAAATCCAGCAACCTGGAAAACAAAAAAGGCAGGGTTTTTATTCCCTGCCTTTTTATACCGTAAGATTTTGTTATCCTAGTTTTGTCGTTATCAAGTCACTGAGTACAAATAGTCCTTCGCGAAGATACTCGTCATCCATCTGCATTAAGTCTATCGGCGTTCCTTCCTTCCCGACAATTTTTGTATCCAACTTATCGTTTGATGCCTTTTTCTTTTCCGCTTCCTCCATTTCTTTCTTTCGTGTAACTTCATTTAACGAGACTTTTGTTTCCTTGTAGCTCCGTTCTGCTTCCTGGGTCTCTGAAACGAATCTCTGTAAAGATACATCTGTCTTTAGTCTGTCCTGATAGGCCTTTGTAAGACTTGAAATAACTTTGTCATTAATCATCGGCGTTTTCTGATACAAAGTGCCTTTGATCTCATCCCATGGCAATGCACTCGGGCTCGAACTTTCTCCAAATTGTTCGGGACTTAGCGCAGTTGGAAATTTTATATCAGGTGTAACTCCTTTGTGCTGCGTACTACTTCCTGTTACTCTGTAGAATTTTTGAAATGTTATTTTTAGATCGCCCACCTGATTGTTTGGATCATTTATGAAGCGATTCAAGTCAATAATAGTTTGTACCGTTCCCTTACCATAACTTGATTCACCAACGATAATTCCGCGATGGTAATCCTGAATAGCACCGGCAAAAATTTCGGATGCCGAGGCGCTGAATCGATTGGTCAAAACTACAAGGGGACCATTATAAAGCAAGCTTGGATTATCGTCTGTCAGTGTTTCAATTTTATTCATAGAATTTTTTACCTGAACCACAGGCCCACTCTTGATGAACAGGCCAGTCAGATCGATGGCTTCGGTCAAAGAACCGCCACCATTGTTCCGTAAGTCGAGGGCAAGACCGTCAATATTTTCGGCTTGAAGTTCCTTCACCAGCTTTTGTACATCGCGCGTTGTGCTGGTGTAATTGGGATCGCCTTTTTGGTAGCCTTCAAAATCCATATAAAACTGAGGCAGCGTAATTACTCCAAGCTTTAAAGATTTTCCATCTTTCTGATAATTGATTATGCTCTTTTGCGCCTGCTGATCTTCAAGCTTTATTTTATCTCTGACGAGTGTAATTATTTTCGACGGACCATTAATACCAGTTTCCGCAGGGAGTATTTGAAGCCTTACAGAAGTTCCCTTTGCACCCTTAATCAATTTAACAACCTCGTCGATCCTCCAACCAATCACGTCGACAACTTCGCCACTGGTACCCTGACCTACACCGATGATGCGGTCATTGACGTGGATCAAATCACTTTTTTGCGCAGGGCCTCCGGGAATTACTTCGGCAACTCTTGTATAATCGTTTTCAGTCTGCAACCGCGCGCCAATTCCTTCCAGTGATAAAGTCATTTGTTGCTTAAAAAGATCTGCGGCCTTTGGCGACATATAATTTGTATGTGGGTCATACGACTCAGTGACAGCATTCATATACATGCTAAAAACGTCTTCGCTATTAAACTGCTTGATAGATTTCGCAAAACGCTCATACCGCTCCTTCAACATTTTTTCAATCTCCTCCTGAGATTTTCCTGCCAGTCTCAGACTGAGCGCCTGACTTTTTATAATCTTTCGCCAAACTTCGTTGAGTTCAGCGTCACTTTTACACCATGACTCCTTGTCGCGATCTGACTCATAGTATTCATCTACATTGTAATCAAATTTCTGAGTGATTAATTGAGTCATGATATAATTCATGCGTTCATCGAAGCGACGGCGGAACGCATTATAAATTAGGTAGGCAACTTCTACATTTTCGGCGCGAATGAGATCATCCAGCTTGTCGCCGTATTTTTCGAAAGTCTGCAGGTCAGCCGTTGTGAAATAGGTCTTATTGTTATCAAGGCCCTTAATATACTCGTGAAGAATGACAGCGGACAATGAATCGCCCAAGGTGATTTTCCTGTAATGATTATTATCCAAAATATAAGTTATGACCTTGGCTTCCCGACCGTAGACAGGTTTCGATCTTAATAAAGTTGTATCAGAAATTGACGCCAGGGCAATTTGAGACGTCAATAATATCAATCCGAGTCCTGCAAAAAATAGTTTTTTCATTATCATTAAATTTAACTTCCTAGCAGCACATGACAAATGTCATGCCTCTCCTTACAAACGCAAAATGATGCGAATAGATTACAAAGTGGCTCCAGTTCTGTCCATTATTCTTTATACGGTAGAAAAAAGTTTATTGAGACACTTTTTCAGCCTCAAATCCGTCCAAAAATTTCTGTGCTTGGCCAACAGTTTGAAACTCGTAAAACTTTTTACCTCCTGTTGAGGTGTGGATTTCAACACGAATCAGGTCGATGTCGCGATGTCTCTTAAAGGTATGTCTCGCCATAGACCGGTAATCATCTGCTTCGCGCGTCGATATATTAAATGCTGTGGCTCGTACAGATTTACAATAATAGCACTGATAATGCTTGATCAACTCCCCTGTGACATCCTTTCCCGGTTGGCGGGTGATTTCTTCACGGACGACCTTCATCGTATAAAAGCCACAGCTATTGCATTTTAAAGCCTGTAAATGACCGGGGTATTTTTCGATTTTTACTTCACCGCTTTTCTCGTCCATCCACACATCGTAATCGGTTGAAAAGACGTTTTCTTCTGCCTTCATGCCTTCAGCCAGATGTACATCCTCCTCCTCCTCACTCAATAACCGCAGCGGTACGCCGGAACTAGATTTGCGTGGCATGTATCGCCACTTGTTAAGCTTTCTGTGCACCACAGTCGGATAATAATATTCCAACACTAAAAAAGCGACGTAGGCAACCAGGGTTCCCCCTGCAACGGAAATAAACAATCGTACGAAAAACCAAACGCCAATCTGGTGAAGCGTCCCCATTCCGTAAATATTTATCAGAAGCATAGTGGCAAGGCCAAGGCAAACAAAAACGCGTTTGTAGTTTTTGATTTCCTTTTCGTTGATATAGTTGTACTTACCTTTATAATCCTTTATGGTGGCGATACGGAAATTGTGCATTATATAAATTCCTATCGCAGCGGCCGTCATTACAATTGCACCGGTAATCATTGCGAGGTGCCATAGATTTAAAAAAGGACTTGAGGGTACGTTTTCCATATGCGTTTGAGGATTTTAAATATAATAATTAAAACGAATTACTTTGGTTTAGCATACTTGCTCAATACATTTTAGAGAAATCTTTGATGTAATGTGAGACAACGTTATAACCAAATTCTCGTTCGTAAGACTCCTAAACCGAAAAATACAATAATGCATTACTTTATTCAAAATCCATAAAACTCTAGTTTTCAGTAGTTTAAAAATTCCGTCATAATGCACTAATTCAGGTTCCGTCGACGCTAATGCGCATTTGCAATAGTGCAATTTTTCACACCACTTGTTGCTTGAAGACGTTAAATTTTGTTATAATTGTGTATAAATGCACAACACTATGGCACTGTTTAGTCGAAACGAAGTGGACAATGAATTAAGAAATTTCACCACTCGAAACTTTGAGAAACCTGCTGATTGCAAAGATCTTGAGCAGATAAGGTTTTATGTAAGGGAA
>DASQTN010000540.1:0-11779 GCA_035641895.1 Chryseolinea sp.
AAAATCACCGCTCTCTAGAAATTTCTTAGCAAGGGACAACTCCGGTTTTTCAGTAAATGTTTTAACCCGTTTGGCAAAACTTTTTTCAGTGTGAAATTGGATATAGCCATACCCCGTTTCGGGACGGGTAGGGGAGATTCCAAGGGTAATCAACTTGTCCTGCGAAGCTGCTTGGTCCGCGGCTTTTTTTATCACATCTAAAAATTCCACCTCCTTCATAATCAAATGATCGGAAGGAGTAACAACAATGATGGCGTCCTTATTCTTTTGAACAATTTTATAATTGGCATAGGCGATGCAGGCTGCCGTATTTTTGCGCATGGGCTCAGCCAAAATCTGGTCTGCTCCGATTTGAGGTAACTGTTGATGTACCAAATCGGCGTGTTCTTCATGCGTTACTACGTAAATATTTTCTTCGGGACAAATGGGAAGGAATCTTTCGAATGTTTGTTGGAGAAGAGTTTTGCCCGTGCCCAGGACATCTAAAAATTGTTTCGGCTTTGAATTTCTACTGTATGGCCAAAAGCGCACTCCCACACCCCCCGCCATAAGCACTACATAAAGATTTTTGTTCATCGAAAATTTTGGTTGTAAAAGTTTTAAACTATCAGTTTGCGAAAGGGTTTAATTTTAGGCTAAGTGAATCAAACAATTCCTTCTTTCAAAAGGTCGTGAAGATGAATAAATCCGGCGATCTTGGACCCATCCATTACAACAAGTTGTGTTATATTATTTGCCTGCATTTGATGTAAGGCCGCGACAGCATATTCATCTTTTTCAATTTTTTTTGGTGTGCGTGTCATAATATCGGTTGCAATTATCTCATTTAAGTTAACGCTTTTTTGAAGCATGCGCCTTAAATCCCCATCGGTAATTATTCCTAACAAATTGCTTTTATCATCTATGACTGCCGTGCACCCTAAACGTTTGGAAGAAATTTCAACTATTACATCTTTCAATTGCGCAGTAGGGCTAACGATCGGAAGCTCATTATAGGTGTAAATATCGGAAACCTTGAGATATAACTGTTTTCCAAGTGAACCCCCTGGATGATATTCGGCAAAATCACGGCTGGTAAAACCCCTTAGCTCCAATAGACAAACAGCAAGGGCGTCGCCTAGCGCTACGTGAACTGTAGTACTGGTAGTTGGTGCTAAATTTAGTGGGCATGCTTCTTCTGCAATCGTTGCATTTAAGATAAAATCGGCTTGCTCGGCAAGATATGAATTTGTGTTGCTTACTAAAGCAACAAGCTTTGATCCTCTGCGTTTGAGTAACGGAACTAATACTTTAATTTCGGGAGTATTTCCGCTTTTTGAAATACAAATGACAATGTCTTCAGATTGTATCATGCCCAGGTCGCCGTGAATGGCATCTGCAGCATGCATAAATATAGAAGGTGTCCCGGTGGAGTTGAGTGTAGCAACAATTTTATTGGCTATTATGGCGCTTTTGCCAACGCCAGTAATGACAACGCGGCCTTTTGCAGAATAAATTTCTCTGACACAGGCTTCGAAATTATCGTCAATGAAATTGCTGATATTGTGAATTGCAGACGACTCATTTAATAATACGTCTTGCGCAATTTTTTTGATATTTTTTGCTAAATTCAATTCCTTTTCAAAATTACTTTGTTGAACGAAAGACAAAGATACAATTTAGGCTTTATTCAAGATGAAAACGATGTTGGTCGAAGAGAAAGATACACTCAAAGAAAGATTAAAAGAAATTTTTGGTTACAGCCAATTCCGCGGTAGCCAGGAGAAGATCATTCGCAATTTGCTGGATGGAAAGAACACCTTTGTAATCATGCCAACTGGCGCGGGAAAGTCCTTGTGCTACCAGTTACCGGCAATGGTAAGGCCAGGCCTGGCCGTTGTCATATCGCCATTGATTGCCCTGATGAAAAATCAGGTTGATCAGATGAATGCTTACGGTGTCAATGCACGTTTTCTTAACTCAACTTTAAGCAAAGGAGAAATTACCAGGCTTAAAAAAGACTGCATGAACGGCAACGTAAAACTTCTTTATGTTGCTCCGGAATCACTCAATAAAGAAGAGACAATTGAATTTTTGAAGAAAGTAAACGTCTCTTTTGTGGCGATCGATGAGGCGCATTGTATTTCTGAATGGGGACACGATTTCCGTCCTGAATACAGAAGGATAAAAACCATGATTCAAAGCTTAGGTGATATGCCCGTAATTGCACTCACTGCAACGGCTACGCCGAAGGTTCAACTTGATATCCAAAAGAATCTTCAGATGGAAGAAGCGGATGTATTTATCTCTTCATTCAATCGAAAGAATCTTTATTATGAGGTACGTCCTAAAAAGGAAACGAAAAAACAGCTTATAAAATTTTTAAAAGATAATAAAGGCAAGTCTGGTGTTATTTATTGTCTTAGTCGCAAGAAGGTTGAGGAGATTGCTCAACTTATAAACGTAAACGGATTTAAGGCCGCCCCATATCATGCAGGTCTTGATCCAGACGTTCGAATGAAAAATCAAGATGATTTTCTTAATGAGGAAACAGATATCATCGTGGCTACCATCGCATTCGGTATGGGTATAGACAAACCTGATGTGCGTTTTGTAGTTCACTACGATGTCCCTAAATCACTGGAAGGCTATTATCAGGAAACTGGTCGCGGGGGCAGGGATGGATTAGAGGGACATTGTTTGATGTTCTATAGTCATAATGACCTCAATAAATTAGAAAAATTTAATAAAGACAAGCCTGTCCAGGAACGCGAAAACGCTCGGACGCTGCTACAGGAAATGGAGTATTACGCGGAATCTCCTGTGTGCAGGAGAAGACAACTACTTCATTACTTTGGAGAAGAGTTTGGACATGAGAACTGCGGAATGTGCGATAATTGTGTACACCCGCGCGAACGATTTGATGGAACAGATGCTGTAACACTTGTATTGCAAGTTGTAAAACAAACCAATGAACGTTTTGGCCTTAATCATTTGGTTAATGTGATCCGTGGTATTGAAGACGAGTATGTGAAGAGCTACGGTCACTTCGATTTAAACGTTTATGGTAAAGGTGCAAACGAGGATGCTGATTATTGGAAGTCGGTCATCCGACAAACTTTAATCTATCAATACCTTGAAAAGGATATCGATAATATAGGCAACCTTAAAATAAGCCAGAAAGGCAACGAGTTTTTAAAGAAACCGTATGAGATTGTTTTAGCACGCGATCATGACTTTACAACAGAAATAGAGGAAGAGGAAGAGTCAACAGATAAAGGTCCTGTGAATCCTCGGGCTTACGACGTTAAGCTCTTCGAAATACTGAAGACGCTGCGTCGGAAAATTGCGAAGGAGAAAAATCTTCCGCCATATGTTATTTTCCAGGATCCCTCTTTGGAAGAAATGGCGACGACCTACCCCACCACCAATGAAGATTTGGCCCAGGTGAATGGTGTTGGCATGGGAAAGGTCAATAAGTTTGGAGCAAAATTTTTGGAAGTAATTCAAAGCTACGTCGATGAAAACGATATCGAAACAGCTAACGAGGTCGTTGTAAAATCTTCCGTAAATAAATCCAAAACTAAAATTTTAATTATTCAACAAATAGACCGCAAGGTTGATCTTGAGGAAATTGCTGAAAAGGCGCGGCTGTCTTTCGAAGACTTGCTGACCGAGATAGAAAATATTTGTTATTCAGGCACGAAATTGAATCTCAATTATTATATCGATCAGGTAATCGACCCACATAAGCAAGACGATATCCACGATTACTTCATGAATGCGGAAACTGACAGCCTCGACAAAGCCTTGGGAGATCGATCAATGTCTGACTATTCTGAAGAAGAAGTGAGGATGATGCGGATCAAGTTTATGTCTGAATACGCCAACTAATTGACGCTTACTTTATTTGAAAACGTGAAGTGTAACCTTCACGTTTTTTTATTAAGCACTTCTCTAGGGCTAGCGCAAAGCCACTAAAAGTTTCGACAGATCAGGGATAAGCCTCAGGATATTTTATTTCCCCGAAATCGCCGTTATCTTTGACATTCAACTGAACCTCGGATCCATGAACATCCTCGTTATTGGTAATGGTGGCAGGGAGCACGCGCTATGCTGGAAAATGCGGCAGAGCCCTCTTTGTAACCAGATATTTGTCGCTCCTGGGAATGCGGGCACATCCATGATAGCGGAAAATGTACCGATTGGGATGAATGATTTTGGAACGTTAGGAAAGTTTTGCATAAGCAAGAATATTAATCTGGTATTAGTTGGCCCGGAAGGTCCGCTGGTAAATGGTATCCGTGATTTTTTTGAAGCCGATCCGGATTTGAAGGACATTCTTATGGTCGGCCCGGGAAAAGCGGGCGCTCAGTTAGAAGGAAGTAAAGATTTCTCCAAGCAGTTTATGATTCGACATCATATTCCTACGGCAAAAGCCCGGGCCTTTGAGGCGTCGAATTTAAATCAGGCTTTTGATTACATATCTACTTGTAAACCACCAATCGTTTTAAAGGCTGATGGCCTTGCCGCCGGGAAAGGTGTGATAATAAGCCTCAGTCAGGGTGAAGCAAAGGCGGTAATCAAAGACATGCTTGTTAACAAAAAATTCGGCGAAGCAAGCGCAAAAGTACTGATCGAGGAATTTCTGAATGGTATTGAGCTCTCTGTCTTTGTGCTCACCGATGGGCGTGACTATGTTATTTTACCAGAGGCAAAGGATTATAAACGAATAGGAGAGGGCGATCTCGGCCTAAACACTGGAGGAATGGGAGCTGTATCACCGGTGTCGTTCGCCAATTCCTCATTTATGAGTAAAATTGAAGAGCGGGTAGTTAAGCCAACGATTTTTGGATTGCAAGAGGAAGGCATACCCTATAAAGGATTCATTTTTGTAGGAATAATGAATGTTGGAGGTGAGCCATACGTGATTGAATACAATGCCCGCATGGGTGATCCTGAAACGCAGGCGGTCATGCCTCGCATCAAGAACGATTTTGTTGAATTGCTGATAGCGACCGCCAAGGGTGAATTGCAAGATAAAAAAGTCGAGATTGATGAACGCCACGCCGTAACGGTAGCCCTGGTATCCGGAGGATATCCCGGAGAATACAAAACTGGCAAGTCAATAGTCGGTTTAGAAAAGAACGTGGAAGCTCTTATTTTTCATGCGGGAACTAAAAAGCAAAATAACAATGTATTAACAGATGGGGGCCGGGTTCTGGCGATTACAGGAAAGGGTAATTCGTTGGAGGAGGCTCGTGCCCAGGTCTATCAGACGGCCGCCGAGGTGTACTGGGAAGGGTTGTATTATAGAAAAGATATTGGACAGGATTTAATAAACTATAAAGGTTAGCGGGATGGGATGCTCTTGTGGAACAACTAAAAACGGAGTCGTCTCTGGCTGTAAAAATAACGGTGCTTGCCAGACAGGCGGCTGTAATAAAATGAATGTGTTTGATTGGCTTTCCAATATGGACATGCCAACGTTGGATAAATTCAAAATTGTTGAAGTTAGATTTAAGAACGGACGAAAGGATTTTTTCCGCAATTCCGAAAATCTTACTCTTACTACGGGTGATGCTGTAGTTCTGGAGGTTCCCAACGGTCACCATATTGGATACGTGTCGATGCAAGGTGAACTTGTGCGATTACAGATGCAGAAGAAAAAAGTAAGTAACGACGACGAGATAAAAAAGATCTATCGCCTTGCTCATCAAAAGGACTTAGAGAAATTTGAAGAAGTAAAAAAGCGCGAACTACCCACCTTATATCGAACACGGGAAATTATTCGTGATCTCAAGCTGGAAATGAAACTTTCAGACATTGAGTATCAGGCGGATAATATGAAGGCGACGTTTTTTTATTCTGCAGATGATCGCGTGGATTTTCGGGAGCTAATCAAATTACTGGCGGGCGAATTTAAGATTCGAGTAGAAATGCGCCAGATAAGTCTGCGTCAGGAAGCAGGCCGTTTGGGAGGTATTGGGGTGTGTGGAAGAGAGTTATGTTGCGCAACCTGGCTGAGTGACTTTAAAAATGTTACGACCAGTGCGGCACGATATCAAAACCTGTCACTTAATCCCAGCAAACTTTCCGGCCAATGCGGCCGATTAAAATGTTGTTTGAATTACGAATTGGAAACGTATATGGAGGCCCTCGAAGATATTCCAAAAATAGAAGGTCCGTTGCTTACTGAAAAAGGAGAAGCAACTCTTCAGAAAACTGATATTTTCCGGAAAATTATGTGGTTTGGCTTCAATGAAGAAAACACCTGGTACCCGTTAAACATTGAGCGTGTAAATCAAATCCTGAAAATGAATCAGGAGGGAAAAAAGCCTGCTTCGTTAGACCTGGACATCGAAGCTGAGAAAATTCCAGTAGAAACGCTTAATAGCGATCTAGCCAGAATGGACCAGAAATTCAAAGGCAAATCAAAGAAACGGAAAAAGAAAAGAAGCGGAGGTAATGAGGGACAGGGACGCGACCAGGCACGGAACAACAGGAATAATCGTAAACCCAAACCGGGCAATCAGCGATGAGAATTCTTTTTTTGTCGGCGATAATTTTTGTTTCATTATCCGCCTGCGACAATTCCCGCGTGTTTGAAGAAAATGTAGACTTTTCAGAACACTACTGGACTATCGGGGAAAAACCCGAATTTGAATTTACGATCGACAAGCCGGCTGACCGATATACACTGTACGGTAATATTAGGAACTCTATATCATACCCTTACGCCAGGCTATTTTTTACCTATTACCTGCAAGATTCTACCGGGGCAGAAATTGAGAAGAAATTAGTAACGCAATATCTATTTGACGCCAAGAGTGGCAAACCCTTTGGCACTAGCGGTCTTGGTGATATTTATGATCATCGTTTTGAGCTGTTGAAGGATTACCAGTTTAAAGCCCGTGGCAGATACAAAATTAAGTTCGAGCAATTAATGCGGGTGGATACGCTACAAGGAATTTTGGCGATCGGATTACGCGTTGAGAACAACAATGTGCCAGATTAGTCCCTGCAAAACACATTTCTGTTATTCAAATTTTCGCGTGACTCTGGGAAATACTTGACAACCTTCAAACCGTTTCTCGTAAATTTCGTTGTATTTCTTCTCGTCTTCGGGCTTTATTTTTTTTCCGTTGATTTCAATCTTTCCGTCCTGCCAATGCATAGTTTCAACTTTCTCATCCTTTCCGAGATACCCGTCTTTGATTAGTTGCTCTCTCATTTTATCTTCAAAAAGCCTATTGATTTCTTTAAAGGCTCCCATCCTTAATTCGAATTCCAGACGATTCCTATCAAAACCTCTTTGGTGTGCTTGAACACGTTCTTGTTCGCGCTGCATGTGTTCATCCTGTTGTGACATCAACGCTGCTTCTCGCTGCCATTTATCTTCGAAAATTCTGGCCCGTTCTTCCTGCTCTTGAGCAAAATCCTCAACCTTTAACTCCCATTCTTTGTCAAATTTACTATTCACTTTGTTCTGCATATCTTCCAGCATGTGTTGAATGTCCTTTTGATGCTTTTCATAAAAGTCTTCAAACTTGGTTTTAAAATTTTCCTCAAATTCCTTACTGAATTCTTCCCAGTTGTTTTCGTTAAAGTGAAATCCGGGCGAGTCAAGTTGTAAATGGCCTGGAGGCAGCATCGTCGACAGTTCCATGCCAAATGATTCAAAGATTGGTAGCGTGCCCGGCAACTCAAAATTATTATTCGGAACAGAAAAGTGTCCTTGATTAAATTGCATAGCATAATCAGTCTCGAATTCCTCTGCATCACTTAAGTCTGGTTCCAGGTCCGATTTTTCGTTCTGTTCCTGACTAATTGTGGAAGTTTCTTTTGACTTCGATTCAATTTTTTTATTGTTCTTAATCTTTTTATTGTTCTCAATCTTTTTATTTTTCTTGACGGTATCAGAGACAACGACAAGCCTACCAGGATCGGTTGGTGATAACTCGGTTTTGCTGGTTTGGGTCGACATCCACGACGCACAAATTAATCCAATCACCAGCAGTAATGCGGGAGCAATTCTTTCTTTACTCGAATAGCTTTTTACAGACTTTTCCATAAGCCGTTTAATTCTGTTTAGTAATTGATTCTTGTTTCCTGCGAGCGAAAGTGCAAACCCTGTCTTGGAAAGGCGTAGTTCTTCGAGTGCGGCCAACGCATGAGCATACTCTTTAACACTTCCATGAAGCTGGACCACGGCATCATCACAACAATGTTCTCGTTCGCGTTTCATTATGCCGGAAATAATCCAAACAGATGGATTAAAGAAATAAACCGCCTCTGCAACTACCTGAAGTAAATTGATGAGATAATCCTTTCGACGGATGTGGGTCATTTCGTGAAGAAATATCGTTTCAAGTTGTTCGGTCGAAAGACTGGTGCACATGCCTATTGGTATCAGGATCATGGGCTTCAGATGGCCGATGATGACGGGCACCTGAATCAAGCTTGACTCCGCCAGCGAAACAACGCGGTTAATGTTGAGCTGTTTCGTGAGGTGTTGGATGTAACGGGTCCACTCATTTTGCAACAACATTGATTTGCGTCTGAGTTTCTCAACATAAATCAACCCTGCAAGTATGCGCACAGAAAACAACGAAGTACCAAAAATCCACACCATCAAAAACAATGGAAGGCCATATTGAATAAAAACGCCAGCATTGGCCAGATAGGTGCTCACAGATGTTGACACCTCCGGCAACAGTTGTGGCGTATAGGATGTGCTAAAGAGTGCCGTCGCATTACTTGGCGCAGGCGACGTAGTGGAGAGGTATGCGAAAGTAGCAATCGAAACTAAGGCTATCGTTAGCAACGCAAAAGAAGCAACCAGATACCGTGCGACCGACAATTTATTCGGTATCAGGCGAACGATAAGAATTACTATAGCAGCAACAATCAATGCTTGCCACAACGAGTGAAGCAGCGTATAGCCTAAGGTTTGCAGCCACCAGGTGTCGAAAAGTTTCAGCATTGCTTTCATAATTCACCTCCTTCTAGTTTCTCCAGGTATTCCTTGATTTCACGCAGTTCCTCTTTCGTAGACTTTTTATTTCCAAGGGCACTCATGACGAGGCGGGAGGCCGATCCTTGAAAAATGGTATCGATCATCCGATCAAGAAGTTGCTGTTGGGTCTTTTCAAGTGTAGGAACTGCTTCATAGAGATGCAGCTTGCCGCTTTTTTGGCGTGTGAGCAATCCCTTTTCATGCATTATTTGCATGAGCTTGAGAATCGTAGTGTAACCATTGAGCTCGTCACCGCCCAACGCTTCGTGGACGTCTTTCACCGAAGTCGACCCTTTTTTCCATACTATTTGAAGGATCTCAAGCTCTTTTTCAGTGGCTTTTGGAAGGCTGTTTTTCATACTACGAATATTTTCGTATGCAACTTAGAAATCCTAACGGCAAGCTCCAAGAATTGTTACGAATATTTTCGTATATTTTTAAGCGAACTGAAAAAATGATGGTTTTTAGTAAGACCTAGATCCCAGCCTCGATCTGAAACCGCAATTGCCAGTTGTCATGGTCAGGTGCTTCCCCTTGAAGCCACGTATTCTGCTCATACGTTAAGTCGGTCTGCAATTTTAGACGGTGCCCCCTGATATACTTCGATGCGCCGATCGTGTACTGCCGCGTTCTTTCTTCCAGCGACTGAATTTCGGCATCTGGTCTTACATAGGAATACCTCAGTGCTAACTCATAATTTTTTTTGAACAAATAGCTCCCTTGAAAATTTTGTCCATGACCGACGTAAACATAACGTTTATCACCTTGATCATTAACAGTGATCGGATCGTTTGCATCTCGGTGCAAATATTCCGTCGCGAACGCCCAGCCGTTATATTTAATTAAAAAGTCAATCATGTTCGTAAGCATATCCCTTGGACCATAAAGAAACCTTCCCAGTTGTCCGCCGGTTCTAATTGTATTCTGATTGCTAGAGTAGGTCAGTCCAATGGAAATTTTTGGTGCGGATTCACGCGCAAGATCGCCCTCGAAATAGTCACCACCATTCGTAAACTTGCCCATTGGCAACAGTTCGATGCGCCCTGTGTACGCAAGGCCACGATCAGAGGAGACGATATTGCGTCCTTCACCGGAACTGATCGCTCCTCTCAAAACATAATGAAGTCCCTGAAGACTATTGTTATAGTAAAGTTGTACACCGAAGTCACGGTCTATATTGAAAGTGGAATTGACAATCGAACGGTCAGCAAACTGCAGATCACCCGACGAATTAACCCTTTGCCTATTACCGGGCAGCTTCGTTTGTCCAACACCAACTGAAAAATGGTCCGTGATGGCATAAATTACCATCGCATCACGAATGATATTTGGAAAACCTGTGTCGTCAAAATCCATGTCTGCACGAGTGAACGCCAGTTGGATAAGGTAGGTTAAACGCGGTGTGTAGATGAAGCCGTCGAACCTAAGCCGTAACCTGCGCACACGCGCCTCAACTGTAGCGATGTCCAAATTGGTTCCACTCTCTGTCATAAAGGCCAATCTATTTTGCATTCTAAATCGAATGTTTAACATAAACAGGCTGTCCGGTGAGGTAATTCCCAGACCTTTTCCATAAGAAAAATACGGAGATGGAAAAGTTTCATTTTGTGCGATCCCTGTAATGGCTGCGCAAAAAAATAGTAGGAATAGCAGTAGTTGGCGGTGGCGATTCATTTGGTTTCCATATATCAGGATGCGAAGATTGAAAAACTTTTGACAAAAAAAAGCCCCGGGAACCACCCCGGGGCTTAAACCAAACCCCCTCGAACCAACACATCCATTTCCCAATGGCTTGGGAGGGAATCACAATCCTTAAACCAATTACTTAACAACATCTGCTGCCTCAAGGTTCTCAAAAGAGAAATCTGTTTCATTTATTAAATCAATAAATATTAAAGAGTCCTTATGAACCTTTCCTGCTAGAATCTGTTTCGAGAGCTCATTCAGGATCTCACGCTGAATCACACGCTTCAATGGCCTTGCCCCAAACTGAGGGTCAAAGCCAAGTTTAGCAAGCCGCGCGCGAGCCGGTTCTGAGATTTCAATTCCGACGCCAGCTTCCCTGAGACGCTTTTCAATTAAATTCACTTGTATGTCAACAATTTTCCTGATGTCGGCTTGGGTCAAGGGCCGGAACATGATGATTTCGTCGATTCGGTTTATGAATTCCGGGCGCACCGACTTTTTCAGTAGGGCAAGTACTTCGTCCTTAGTATCTTCAATAACCTCGAAGTAATTTTCGCTATTGATCTTCTCAAAGCTTTCCTGGATCAACTGCGACCCCATGTTGGTGGTCATGATAATAATTGTATTCTTAAAGTTTGCTACACGACCTTTATTATCCGTCAACCTCCCTTCATCCAGCACTTGCAATAAAATATTGAAGACATCAGGATGTGCCTTTTCGATTTCATCAAGGAGAATAACAGAATAAGGTTTCCTGCGAACCGATTCTGTGAGTTGGCCTCCTTCGTCGTAACCTATATATCCTGGAGGTGCGCCTATTAAACGGCTAACACTGTGACGCTCCTGGTATTCGCTCATATCGATCCGAACCATTGCATTTTCATCGTTAAATAGGTAGTCAGCAAGCGCTTTTGACAATTCGGTCTTACCGACGCCCGTAGTACCCATAAAAATAAATGTTCCAATTGGCCGTTTTGGATCCTGCAATCCCGCGCGACTTCTGCGTACCGCGTCGCTCAAGGCACGGATAGCTTCTTCTTGTCCCGCTACACGCTGCGAAAGTTCCTCCTCGAGATGCAAAAGTTTTTCACGTTC
>DASQTN010000541.1:0-6961 GCA_035641895.1 Chryseolinea sp.
GCGCTCAAATCGCCGAGGCTTGGGGCAAGAGAAAATATGAGAAACATTTTATCAGCAAACTCACAGACGCTGATGGTGAACAATTGGAAACACAACATTGGATAGAGGTTGCTGTGGATTCCTCATACATTACCATTGAACTTGCACAGACATTATTGCGAGATTACGCGACGGTGGGAAATATGCTTAACTCTATGATGATCAAAGCCTCGTCTTTTTGTAGTTCAAATTCAAAGAAAAATATTGAATGCTAATGAGATGGGCTACCTACATCTCACCAACTACATTTTACCTGTTACATTTTTAAATACCCAAGCATCAGCCTCGCGGCATTCTCCGAGGCGGAGCCGGTATCGAGCGCTTGGATAATCTGTTCGTACCCTTCTAACATCTTGTCCCGATAAGTCGTATCGGTTAAGATACGGTTGAGTTCTTGAGATACACTTTCGGGGTCTGCTTCTGACTGCAGCATTTCCTTAACGATATCCCTATCCGCGATTAGATTCACCAGTGAAATGTATTTTACTTTGATCAGGCCGATTGCCAGCCAATAAGAGAGAGCATTCGCTTTATAGACAACAATCTGCGGTACCCTGAAAAGTGCCGTCTCTAATGTCGCAGTACCAGAAGTAACGATGGCGGCAGACGCTTTCTCAAGAAGGTTATAAGTGTCCTCAAAAACCAGCTTTACGTTAGTCAACGTTTTGAGCTCTTCATAAAATGCTTGATCGAGATTATTTACAGCAGCAACGGCGAAATTATGATTGGGAAATTTCTTTACTACTTTAATCATTAAGGGAATAATACGCTTTAACTCCTGTTTTCTACTTCCAGGCAAAAGGGCAATGAACGACTGCTCAACTGGGGAGTTGTTTGCTATCGCGGATTTGTTACCAGCTACATGCTCCTTTACCGCATCAAGGACGGGGTTGCCGACGTAATGCGCTTCCCAATCAAATTTTTTAAAGAACTCTTTTTCGAAGGGAAGGATCACAAACAGGCGATCTACATACGGCTTTAGCCATAAGGCTCTCTTCGGGTACCAGGCCCAATATTTTGGGGGGATGTAATAGAAAATTTTGAGTCCGTTCTTCTTCCCGAATTTTGCGATCTGTAGATTAAATCCACCGTAGTCAATAAGGATGATAACGTCTGGCTTATGGGCCAGAACGTCTTCCTTGCAGAGGCGAATATATTTTTTGATTTTGTTCGCATTCGTGATTAATTCGGCGAGACCCATAAAGGCCATTTCACGGTAATGAACGGCGAGATGCACACCCGCTTGCTCCATATATTCACCGCCAAAACCCCTGAAGTTAGCTGTTGGATCATTCCTTTTTAAGGCCTTTACAAGATTGCTTGCGTGTAAATCACCAGAACGTTCACCTGCAACGATGAAAAAAAGCATATTTGTAAAGTACGAGGTAAGAGATACGAAGTACGAGGTGCGAAGTACGGGCAAAATAGAGGATTCTGCAAGCGTGGAGTGTGGTCAGGTAATCGGTGATCACTACGATAAAAGTAGCTCATAAGAATAAACGGCCATTTTGTAAGCGGTAGTTGGTGAGAGGTAAAAAGTTTCATCGGTAGTGAATTTCTACTCTCCTCTTTAAAAGCGTTATCCTGAGTAAAGGAAGCGCGATGGCGTGTGGGACTAAGGATCCCAATCTAGTCAACGTGCACACCTGTCGAGATAATGCTGCGATGCTCAACGGGATCCTTCGCTAACGGTGTGCTGGCGCATCCACCGGTCAGGATGACGTTTTACAAAAGGAAGAATCCAACTTGCCAGGGAGTTTATTCTCCAAAGTACTCGACGTAATTGCGCGGGGTCTCATACAGCCTTAGACTGTGAAGGTTTCCGTTGGAAGTTATGGTGGGCAAATTCTTCTCAAGAATTTTCCAGATCTCTACAATAAGATTCTCGCAGCTTGCCAACTTTCCTTTCATGAAGTCTACATCGACATTAAGGTTTTTGTGGTCGAGTTTTTCAATAACTTCATTCTTGATCAACGTGCTAAGTTTTTTCAAGTCGACGACAAAACCTGACCCTGGATCCGGAACACCTTTTATGGTGACTATTAAGTCAAAATTGTGACCATGCCAGTTCTCGTTTGCACAAGGGCCAAAGACCTCCACATTTCTTTCGTGAGTCCATGCAGGATTATACAATTTGTGCGCAGCGTTGAAGTGTTCTTTGCGGGAAACGTAGAGCATATTTACAAAAATACGTACGCTTTCCTTAAATCAGAAATGTACAGGGGTCAATTCTCCCACCACTGCGGCTTCACAGTAGTAACATTACCGAAAGAATACAGGCGGCAATCGAAACACTCAGGAGGTGTATCCATGAGCGGAATTTGGCAATCCGCCTTCGCAGTGTTTTCAACGTAATAACTTAAGTCCTTTATGTCAAAATACCATCGTTTGGCTTGCTCCTGAACAACCCCGAAATATCCTGCTACCTTTTTATCTCCACTTAAAGAATGAAAATTGGTATGTAGATTATATGGAGGTTTATCGAAAATTGCCCCGCCTTCGTTCTGCTCTTGCATTTCCTTCCAGAAGGTGTAATAATCAAAAGCCATCGCGTGTTGCACGATTAAGGCTGAATATTTTACATAGAGTTTTGCGTTTCGTACAGTCTCCAGAAAAAACAAGTCTTTTTTATACTTGCCGTTCTGGTCAAATTGGAGCGCATAATTCTGAACCAATAATGGATTTGTCGCCCAGCAGATGTATCCGGCGCTAGCGCTTGATCCAAGCGGTGCAATGTATATCCATTGTTGCGTGTAGCCCCATCTATAATACAATGGTTCGTTACTTGTATTTTCAGGAAGGTCTATATTAGTCCATATTCCCTTAACCGATTTGAGCACCTCTTCATTAGCTTCTATAACATATTTTTGAATATTAGTTTCTCTAAAACTAATATTGCCCATAGGAGGAACCGGTGTAGTGGGCAATGTTTCCCAATCTGACTCAAACGAACTTTCATCAGGGAGCGTAATACTAACTTTATAATTCACACCGACTTCGGCGTGAAAGTCATCGTTAACTAACAGATACGCACCTTTTTGATCAATGGATTCGGTATACTGCCAAACATCGCCTGCTTCACTCTGGAGCTTGACGTCAGCTGACGTAATGGGGCGTGGGCGCACATTGATCACATCGCTGGTAGTAGTCAATTTAACTGAGAAATACCTTCCATCGGACGGGTAATCCAAAGTCTCGCGATACGATTTATCAGAAACGAATGCCTCAATCACTAGCATCGGTTCATTGTCCTTAATAATGAATTCGTAAGGTTCTACGCAACCCGCCGTAAATACGATGAGAACAAACCTCAGTATTCGTTTCAACATCGTTTTTAAAAATTAAAATTGTATGTAATAGAAGGGAATACGCTCCCCAACACCGACAATTTACTCGCCGTCCCAAACCTGTTAAATGAAATGGAATATGTGTTTTTCCGGCCATAAAGATTGTAAATCGAAAAAACCCATTCGTCTGTGAAGCGTCGATTCTTTCCCGGTTTGTCTTTCACGGTAAATGAAACATCCAACCGATGATAATCTGGAATGCGATATTCGTTTCGCTGCGAATAATTTAAAACAGAGAGATAGACGTCATAGCTAAATTTCGAAACTGGTATGGTAATGGGGCGACCAGTGCTATAGTTAAAGTTGGTAGACAGAAAACTTCTTTTTCCAACCCGATAGTTCAAGACCAAATTGAAAATATTGGGTTGATCGAATGCCGAGGGATAATATTCGCCATCGTTGATCGAAATAGTACTACCCGTCTTGGCATCGAATTTTCTCATACTCCTGGAATATGTATAGGATAGCCATCCATTAAACCTCCCAGTGTTTTTTTTAAAAAAAATTTCCACTCCATAGGCCATTCCCTTTCCTTGTGACAAGCCTGCTTCCAATGCTGGATTAAGTGTGATGTCAGCACCCTCAATATAATCAACAGCATTTTCGATATCTTTATAAAATCCTTCGACGGAAAACTCATACTGATTGTTTTTCAAGTTTTGAAAGTAACCCAAGGAATATTGGTCACCGATCTGAGGCTTCAGATAGGGGCCGCTGGCTACCCAATAATCCTGGGGCGTCGTCGCCGTTGTATTTGAGATCAAATGCATGTATTGAAACCCTCGGTAATAACTTGCCTTGATCGAGGCGTCTTGACTCAACAGATATCGGACCGATACCCGAGGCTCAAACCCATTGTATGATTTAATTACCTCATTTTTCGCATAAAAAACCGTATCAGTAATGGTTGGATATCTCTGTTGTATGTTGTTGTAGTCGAAAATATAGATTTCATCTTCTCCGACTCGAAAAAATTGTGAGAACCGCAGCCCTGTAGAAAGTGACCATTTCTCTGAAAGTTTGAAATCCCCTTGCAAAAAGACCGCACCTTCAAGCATCCTCTGATTATTCATGTCCTGATAGGTGATGTTTTCCGCATCACTCTCTGGAACTAATTTGCCGGGTTCAATTAGCGTTCCATTTAGTTCCAGCCCTGCCGTGATTTTAGATTCTTCTCCGGGAGTATAATTCAGATCATATTTTAAACCGTAATTATTTATTGTATTCCTGTAAGTAAAACTCTCCAACGCATTGAAACTTTCCACTTCACTGAAATAATTGCTGCTTGTAATATTAAGGGCAGAAGAGAGTTGATCATTAAAAGTATGGTCCCACTTCAATGCAACGTTGAATGTTCCCCAGCTAAAAGTCGAGTCTGTGGCTAATGTAAAGGCATCAAAGCTGTTGTAAGCAGAAAGAGTAATAAAATTATTAGCATTGATCGTATGAAATATCTTTCCCGTAACATCTCTGAAATTTGCTGAGCTGTTTTTAAGGCGAATGTCATCAGTTGATTTGACTAACCAGTTGCAGTACGAAATTCGTCCGCCAAGCAAATACGAAGACTTATTTTTTACAATTGGGCCTTCGATGGAAAGTCGGCTTGATACTAAACCGACGCCACCTGTGACTTTAGTCTTTCCAGCGTCGCCATTTTTCAACGTCACATCCAAGATCGACGAAATCCTCCCTCCAAAATTTGCCGGTCCTCCCCCTTTGTACAACGTGACCCCGTTCACCATGTCCGTGTTAAATGCAGAGAAAAAACCAAACAAGTGAGACGGGTTGTAAATTGTGGCTCCGTCCTGTAGAATCAGGTTTTGCCCTGACTCTCCACCTCGGACGATGAAACCTGAAGATAATTCTGTTGTTGTAACACCAGGAAGTGTTGTCAGGCTCCGTATTGGATCAACTTCGCCAAGAAAAGTGGGCATAGCTTTAATAGTCGCAATACTCATTTTCTCAATACCTGTAATCTGACTTACTACATTTTCATTGATACGGTCGGCGGTTACCGTCACACTTTGGAGCTCACGCGATTCCGGTGCCAGTGTCGTTCTTATTTTTTCTGTATCACTGTATTGACTGAAGCCCAGAACATAGCGCTTCACGTCATATCCCACAAACTGGATTTCAAGAATGTGCGTTCCATCCGTTACATCATCAATTTTGAAATTGCCGTTCACGTCCGAAAGTGTGCCTTTTCTTACCGCTGGAAAAATAACCTGCGCGCCCACTAAAGGCTCGTCGGTTTTCCCGTCCAGGACAATTCCTTCAATCGAAAATCTCGCAGAGTTTTTTTTCTTGAGAATGATATAATTTTCCCGACTGAAGCCCGCACTGTCGGCTTGAATTCTGTCCATTATGAAAATTATCCTTTCATTAATCCTTACGGCTTTATAAATGGCGAGGTATTGATCCAGGTATTCAACCAGGCGCTGCTTCATGGTTAAGCCATGAACCGTCAGAGCCTGTAACTTTTTTTCATCAAAAATAAAATCGACGCCTTGCTTTGCCTCTATTTCATTGAGCAAGGCCGCTAGCGGTTTCCCATTGTCGGAAGCATTAACAAAGATATCTCTTACATTCTGCGCACTAACTGAATAACAAACGAACGAAAGCAATAACACCAGCAATATTCTCATTTCAGCAAAATCCTAAAAATTGACTAAAGTTTAAAGACATTTTCCAACCGGAGGCAGAACCAAAAAACATTTCTTTCAAATATTGATAGATATGCCGTTAAAAACCAATGCTGTTGGGTAGATGAGGATGTAAAAATAAAGGTGCCCTTTGGGGGGACACCTTTATTTTTATGGATGTGTCTAGGACTAATTTACGTCCCAGAATACGGTGGTCTGAACATCATCAGAGCCCCCGATCATATCAATTGCTTGTTTCCAGCTAGAAGGATTCAGTGTAGCTTCTTCAATAGGAAAAATTAGCCGACGGGGAATATCTGATTCCTCTAATCCATCCGGAATGTTGAAACCCTCAAAATCAAGTCTGCGCCAAACAGTCCAGCCCTCAAAACCTCTGTTGTAGAGAGCGATCCACTCTTGCGTTCCAATCTTCTGTTTCCAGTCGCCAGCTGCTGTAGCATAAGCTACGCTTGGCTGAGCCAAATAAGCATCAATTTCGGCGTCGTCAATACCCCAATATTCCATTGAGGCGCGTATTCCATTTTCGTAGTAAGTTTCAACACTTTCGCTGGTCGCAAATCCACGAGCGGCAGCTTCGGCTAAAAGAAATTGCACTTCTGCATAATCTAATATAACGCCTTCCAGATCAGGTTCATGGTATAGAGCACCAACATGCGAGTTGGCCGAGTAAGTGTTTGCAGTACCATATTCACCGCCTATGAAATCGCCATCCTCGGTCTCATCGGCGTAAACGGCGAGCCTTGGATCGGACAGATCAAGCAACTTATCAACGATAGTATTTGCAATTACGTAGTCGGCACGTCCGCTCTGAACAAGATCCAACCAAATAGGATTAGTGTTTGGCGACGAGCCCAAATAAGCAATTGTTGCATTATCAGCATTGCTTTCAAAAGCGCCCGCTTCAGCTTCGGC
>DASQTN010000542.1:0-2303 GCA_035641895.1 Chryseolinea sp.
CATTCTTCTTCTGATTTTTCAACTCTTTTATCTGGAGCAGGGTTGCCTTTACTTGCATAATTTATAACGTCTGACCATTTCATAATTTAGGTGTTGAAGTTTATGACCTACCTGCGTTACCTCCATATCAAGGCTGCAGGCTGGTTCTAAGTAGTGAAGTTACCTCCTAGAACATTCGCCAAATAGTTAAGTTCAATATAATCGATCCTTATCTTCTAATTTCATAATCTTCTGATAAATTTGCCACGCTAACATTGATTCGCATTGGAAAACAATACGCATTTTAATCCTAAGAGCGTTTATACGAAATTCGTAGAACTGTTTGATACCCAACCGATTTTGGTTCGATCGCCGGGTCGCATTAATCTTATCGGCGAACATACTGATTACAATGAAGGCTACGTGATGCCGGCTGCTATCGACCGCGATATCGTGGTGGGTATCGATTTCTCAATCGACACACATGCGACGCTTTATTCCGTTAAGCACAACGAGTTCTTTTCTTTCCACACATCCGATCCTGCGAAAGTAAAGTCACCATTGTGGGCAAATTATTTACTAGGCGTTGTTCGCAAGTTTATCGATGAAGGGAAGACTGTGAAGCCTTTCAACTGTGTTGTGGATGGCGATGTACCCACTGGTGCTGGCCTTTCGTCTTCTGCTGCCCTGGAATGCAGTTTTGCTTTTGCTTTAAACCATCTTCATCAATTTAATATTCCAAGAAAACGTTTGATCACCATGGCTCAATGGGCAGAACATAATTATGCAGGAGTAAAATGCGGAATTATGGATCAATTTTCCAGCATGATGGGATTAAAAGGTAAAGCCTTCGTGCTGGATTGCCGCTCTCTTGAGTATCGTTATTTTCCCGTTGACTTGAGTGAGAGCTCCATTGTTTTATGTGACTCAATGGTTAAACATTCGCTCGCGAGCTCCGAATACAATACACGTCGGGCTGAATGCGAACAAGGTGTTGGTATTTTGCGCAAGTATTATCCGCATGTGATCAGTTTGAGGGATGCAACGCTCTCGATGGTGGAAGAACATAAAACAGAATTTTCCGACAAAGCTTATTCACGATGTACTTATGTTATTCAGGAAAATGCCAGGGTGCTTGAGGCTTCCAAAGACCTGGAAAAAAATGACCTTCTGTCTTTTGGAAAGAAGATGTATGCCACACATACTGGACTATCCGAGCTTTATGAAGTGAGTTGTGAAGAACTCGACTTTCTTGTTGAAGAATCGAAAAAAATAAAGGGTGTGCTGGGTGCCCGTATGATGGGTGGTGGCTTTGGTGGATGCACTATCAACCTTGTGGTTAGATCGGAAGTAAAGGTATTTGTGGAAAGGATGAGCCGCAGCTACCAGGAAAAATTCGGCGTTAAAATGAATACGTATGTAGTATCACTTCGAGATGGTACTGGCATTCTAAAACTATAAACGTGTAAAAACGGCTTGTCACGGACGATGCAAGTAGGATTAATCCTCGCGTGATAGTACATTTAAAATCGTAATCATTAATAAACAAACGTCCAACAACATTTGTCACCTATGAAAAACCCTGTTCTCTCCCTGCTGATCGTTTTCATTTTTGCAATTTTGGTTACCGCTTGTACACCGAAAGTGCAAGAATCCGCCGATACAGTGACTGATTCGGTTTCGACGCCTGAGGCGACGACTAGCCGGGCTGTCTACGGTAACCTTGATGATGGCACTGAAATATCGCTGTACACCCTTACGAATACAGCAGGCACGATCGTGACAATTACTAATTATGGCGGCATCATCGTTTCGATCAAGACAGAGGATAGGAATGGAATATTCGAAGATATTGTATTAGGATTCGATTCGTTATCGAGCTATGTAAAAAATAACCCGTTTTTCGGATGCATTGTTGGCCGGTATGGCAACCGTATTGCAAAGGGCAAATTCAAATTGGATGGCCAAACGTATAACCTTGCAGTGAACAATGGACAAAATCATTTGCATGGCGGTGTGAAGGGATTTGACAAGGTAGTCTGGGCCGGTGATAACTATAAAACTCCAGACGGCGTGGTCGTAAAACTTACATATACGAGCAAGGATATGGAGGAAGGATATCCCGGAAACTTGCAGACTGAAGTTACTTATACGCTGACCAATGACAACGAATTGAGAATTGACTACAAGGCCACAACTGATAAAAAGACGGTCGTCAACCTCACGAATCACAGTTACTTCAATTTATCCGGTAATACAAAAACAGATATTCTAAATCACACGGTATCGCTGGCTGCCTCTAAGTTTCTTCCAGTAGACAAAGG
>DASQTN010000543.1:0-3318 GCA_035641895.1 Chryseolinea sp.
AATTTTTCATGGGGTTTGTTTGTTATTAAAATTTATGGAAATACTGATTGAATAATTTCTTCCGGGCATAGCATGATTTTTTAAATTCTCATAATAGCTGTTGAACACGTTATTAGCCTCCGCGCGAAGTTGTAGACGAGCCCTTTTCAATAAAAAATTCTTGCTGACCGATGTGTCTACCAGTCCATAAGGATCGAGCGCTTGAGACGGTTCATTGTTGAGTGTAGTGTAACGAATGCCTGTAATATTAAACCTTACATCGAGCCTCCATTGATTCCATAGCAATGATGCCGAACCTCGTCCAAGATGAACAGGCACATATGCAAGCTGTTTATCCACAAAGCTGTTGGGTCCTTTTTGATTGATTGACCGGGTGTACCCGTAGTTAAGAGTTCCAATAACCTGATAATTGTGCCCAGTAAAAGTAGTTTTAGCATTGATTTCAATTCCATGAAGTTTTACTTCCCGCAGATTGGTTGGCGACCAAATACCTTCCTCATTCTGCCACACAATCATGTCATCGACACGGCCTTTATAAACTGTACCGTCAATAGCGTAATGCCACGAGTGTAGAGTTTTTGTCCAGTTGAGCCCAGCTTCAAAATGAAGCGCATCCTCCGGAACTACATCAGGATTACCTCCTGGAATGTAATACCTGTCGTTCAAAGTAGGGACACGATATCCGCGGGCAATCTGACCGCGAATGATCAACTTGTTTTTTTCATCGCGCAAAACATAAACTTCAGTACCGATTGTCGGAGCAAATGGCGCATAATTTTCAGCATAGAAGGATTGCCGAAGATTGACGTTTACGAGCCAGTCGGGCCGCAAGGCGTAACGGTATGATGCAAATGCATCGTACCGGTTTTCAAAAATTGTCGAATTAAAATTCGCGGACGATGCGCTGTAGTTTGAATAGCTTATTCCGTAGCGAAGATTGCTTCGGAGGCGTATAGTTTTATCTATGCTAACCAGCGTTGTCCACTGCGTTGACTTCACCGTGCTGGTGTTGTCATCCGTATAATCCTGATCGCTGAAAATATATCCCGCGGTAGCGGAAAGAATTCCCAAGCGAGAGTCATTTTGATATTTAAGACTCAGACGGACGTGTCGATCAGTCAGCGTTTCGTTTGCCTGATCATTCGTTACCGCAGGTTGTATTTCCCTAAAGTTGTAGGTATACATGCCCTCCGCGGACAGTTGTTGTTTCTCGGAAATTTTGAGGTGCACTTGCTGGTTGAATCCATAGTTTGTTACCGCCGCATGATTTTGTTTTTTCGAATAACCAACAGCAGGTGATTCGTAGGGAAAATCATTTTCAATAAAAGATCTGTAAAGTTTAGTGCGAAATTCCCATCGTTCATTACCATAGGTCCCTTTGAGACCGGTATTGAATTTTCCGAAGCTGCCAACTTCTTGATGAAATGTGCCTATGAATCCTTTTTCAAATCGTGGCACCCCCTGGCCGAGCATGATGCTTCCACCGATTGCGTCTGACCCGTAAAGCGCACTGCCAGTTCCATATTGCAATGACACCTCATCAAAGAGAAAAAGTGGAATTAGTGAAAAGTCTGTTTGTCCTAGTGTCGGAGAGTTGATGTTAATTCCGTTCCATAAAACAGCTGTCTGCGACGCCGTCGTTCCGCGAATAGAGACAGTAGAGAGTTGGCTGTTGCCGTAGGTTTTTAAATAAAATGACGTTTCATCAATAAGCTGGTCAGAGAGCGTGCGGACGTCTTCACCAGACGTAATCTTATCTACTTTTGAACCCGTGCTGTATAAGGTGACAGGTAATCCATAAACAGCAACCTCTTTCAGATAAGTAGTATCTGCTACCTGTGCTTTCACATAAGTGCATATCAAAAAAAGCAAACCCGTAAAAAAGATTACCCGTGCCATTTGAATCGAACAATAAATTTTCAATCCAAAACCTGCGCTAAAAAGTGAGGAGTAGTACTGATACAAAATTTTGCACGAGAACTACATCGTCAGCTTTTCTCCCGAAAGCTTTGAGCTATTAATAAATTTCTGGCAGGTCTCCTGGCTTTCCCGACTTTTGTTTCACCTTCTCATCCGCCGGCTGGCGGACAATGGTATTGCAGAACAAAAGCTGATCCCGATATCATTCGGGACGGGATTACAGTTGCGGGGACAGCTCCGGAATAGATTCATTCGCACCGGCATTCCCTTTTAATCTCCTGATGTTGGTGACAGCAGGAGAACCACAAATCCGGAACAAACATAAGCCACTCCGTTGCATTTTGCAAGCGCATCCATTATTCGTTAGCGTTTATCCGTTTTTTCGTTATCCGTTAAACGTTATTTCGTTGGCAACGGCTTTTGCGGATTTTTAAGGGATAACGGATAACGTCTATATTGCGGACATGAAAAATACCACCCTGGTCGTATTAATTGTCCTCATTCTAGGTTGTCACTCAGAAAAAAAATCTAAGCTGACGATCGAAAATAAACCGTCGGCTACCACCCTTCATTATGCGTCTGGGTTCACTGTATCTTACCAAGATGACAATACGAAACTAGTCGAAGTGATTTATCCATTCCAGGGCGCGACATCGGGCTATAAATATTTGTTGGTCCCAAAAGGTCAGACTATTCCGGAACATGAACTTGATGTCCGTGTCATCTCCATTCCCATATCATCGATTGTTTGTACCTCAACTACCCATATTCCATTGCTCGACTATTTAGGAGAAACGGATAAGCTCGTGGGATTTCCCAGTACTGATTATTTAAGCTCTGAAAAAGCGCGCAAGATGGTTGAAGATGGTAAGGTCCAGGAATTGGGCGTTGACAAGGGGCTTAACATGGAACGCATCGCCATGCTTCATCCCGATATGGTAATGGGGTACACCATGAACAGTGACTACGGACAATTTAAAAAAATTGAAGATCTGAATGTTCCCGTGGTGTTGAATGCCGAATACCTCGAAAAGCATCCTTTGGGCCGAGCGGAGTGGATAAAATTTCTTGCCCTTTTTTTCAACAAGGAAAAAGCTGCTGATTCCGCTTTCCTCATTATTGAAAGAGAATACCTCGCGACAAAAGAACTTGCAGACAAGATTCAAACCAAGCCCTCCGTTTTAAGCGGCATTGTCTATGGAGATGCGTGGTTTTTGCCTGGCGGCCAAAATTATGCTGCGAAACTTTTAAAGGATGCAGGATACAGGTATCTGTGGGCTGAAGATCCATCGAATGGTTTTCTCGAGTTGAGTTTTGAATCCGTGTATGAAAAAGCGCATGATGCTGATTTCTGGATTGGCGTTGGATCATTTTCATCACTCGAAGAAATTGAGAACG
>DASQTN010000544.1:0-5760 GCA_035641895.1 Chryseolinea sp.
GAGAAAACAGCCTCTGGAATTACTTTTCCAGTAATGGATGGTATCTTGGATTGATTTGTTTTATAAAATTTTAATCGCGTGTCCAGCATCCCCGTTAATTGGCCGTCTAAAATCGGAGAGCTGGCACACAGCGCCGGAAGGATCGGCAAAACTAACCGGATGGCAGCATGTAGTTTTGCGAATTCTTCATCATCATAAAAAGGTAGATTGAGATGTGTGCTCTGCAGGTTTGACCAACCATGCCCACGGCAATCGAAAATTTTATTGTAGATGGCATATACCTCGTTGTTTTCATGAGGCCAGATTTTGGTCTCTTTAATCGGATCCATAAAAGGATGAGCCGCCGTAGGCATCAGCATTGCGTTCCATTTTGACAAAATAGAATTGATGCGTTTTACATTTTCGGTAAATTGAAGTTCAAGGGCACCAAAATCACTCTCAGGTTTTGTGGATTTAAGTTCGACAACGTGAAGTACTAGTTCATTTGACCACGTAACGATACCATTTTCAAAATCACTTCCATAGTTGCCGAGCTCATGTTTTAATAGCTCATCCGTGATCGGTTTGATTTTCAGCGAATCACGATCTACAAGCATGTATTCAAGTTCAATGCCATAACCTTGAAACAAATGAATGCGGGGAGGCTGAGTCATTATTTATCGGCTTTGATTTTATTTAGAAATACCTCCATGATCACAGAGTACAGCTTATCTTTCATAATCTTATCCTCAATCCCTGCGTCAATATTGGGATTGTCATTGATTTCAATAACGTAAAACTTACCATCAACTTCCTTCATATCCACGCCATATAATCCCTGACCGATCAATGCAGTAGCTTCCAGCGCGATGGCTATCAACTCGGCCGGAGCCTGATAGAAAGCCACACATTCTACGGCGCCTTCTTGTTGTTGTTTGTCTGAGCTCCAATTCACAATCTGCCAATGCTCAGATGCCATGAAATATTTGCAAACAAACAATGGCTTTCCATCCAGGATACCCACCCGCCAATCAAACGTCGTGGGTAGAAATTCCTGGGCTATGAGCAACTCGGACTTTTGAAACATTGTGGCACAAGCCTGCTTGTATTCTTCTTCATTCTTGATCTTAAAAACGCCTTTGCTGAAAGCACCGTCTGGTTGTTTGAGAATGAACGGATAAGCTAATTTCTTTGGTAAATTCTTATAGTTATCCTTGCTTATCACATATGAAACAGGCGTAAGAATTTTATTAGATGTCAGAAGCTCATTAAGATAAATTTTGTTGGTGCACTTTAAAATTGATTCCGGATCATCGATAACAATCATTCCCAATGATTGCGCTTTTTTTGCAAACCGGAAGGTATGATGATTTACGAACGTCGTCTCTCGAATAAATAAGGCATCATATTGAATTAACTCGTCAAAGTCGTCTTTGGTGATCAATTCCACGTAAAACCCCGCCTGATCGCCAGCCTTTATAAACTTCTGCAGTGCTTTCTCATCAGAAGGTGGATTGGGATCGTCTGGATCAACGAGAATTGCCAGATCATACTTTTTTTTGTCGGGACGAACGTCTCGTTTTCTTTGCAAATATTTTTCAGCTGCCGTTCTCAATAACGTCATTTCTTCTTCCGGCACTTCACCGAAACTTAAGGGTTTGATACTTTGCAGTACCCACTTGCTGCGTTTGGTAAAGGTCACGCTCAACGATGGGGCTGGAATATATTGAAACAGCTGCTTTGCCAGTTTATTGAGCGTTTCTTCCTGTGTAATTCCAAAATAGATATCAAATTCGACTTTGTCCTGCGTTACGCTCTTAAAAGAATTTTGTATCAGATCATCGAAGTCCTGAAAGTCCTCACGGAGAATGGATGGAAAACGAAAATCCTGAATCGTTGAAATTCCCGGCAACACTTTGTGCTTCCTCGCTTCTGCCAATAACGACACGTAATATCCAATACTTTGATATTGAAATGACTTACACAAATTGATAACTTTTACGCCTTTTGTTTCCTGGTAAGCTTCTCCTGAAATGTACTTGGAGGGTGTTATCACTTCAACATCTTCAAGATTGAATTGCCAATGATCTGGATTTTCAACTATTATGAGCTTTGGCATGTGCCTTTTTTTCTTTTGGTTGGATAATTAACAAGTTCGCATCGTACGTCAGGATGCCAAGCATAATACTATTAATCAGCCGCGCAAAGCTTACGCTGTATACTTTGCCCTGGCCCAGCGGATTCGGTTCATTTGGATCAGTAATGTGAACACAGTTTTTGTCTTCATCGAACCCGGTGATCACCACGAAGTGACCGGCTGGCTCACCTTTGATGCTATCATAAATGTCGAACTGAGGTATTTCGCGAGCCGAGCCATAGAGGTAAGTAGCACTCAGCCCTGTAACAATTGGAATTGATTGCTTCAAATAATTCTTAATAAGGGTTTCATCCAATTCCATGTTGCGCACTTCGCCGCCCGCTTGTAAAAATTTAATGTATGCCTGCGAGGCGACTCTGAGCTTACGACGCTTGCGTTTAAATTCCATTTGCTCACGAAGGAATCCAATCATTTTTTTAGATGAATGTCTAAACCAGGTCGGATCAAATACATTCAGGTTGTAGGTATAGATTTTCGCTTTATATCCCCGCTTTAATGCATGATTTCCTAACATGACAGCCAGCGTGCCCCCCAACTTCAACTGCTTGACGTCCTGTATTACCTCCTTGAGCGGAATGTCATCACCATAGTAATTGTACAATGCCTGCAAACATGTGGGCCCGCATGTAACGTCATCGGGTTGTGTCTGGATATCAAAATCCAGAACAAGTTCCTTCTTCATGCCTGGTAAACTCCCTTCTTGAAAGCGATCATTTTTAGGTTAAAAAGTGTGGTAATGAACACGTCAACAATTTCTACCAAAATTAAGATGATAATGCTTAACTCCAACAAGCTGCTTTGCCGTTGGTTAATGATCTCCGGAAAAATGGAAAGATTGTCGTTAACGGTCTTTAAAGTGTATTCAATTTCGCCAAAGGGAAGCCGTAAATCAAGTGTTTCATTAATTCCTGCATCGCTTGGTCTGGTACTCATAACTTGAACAATCGGATCCCCCACCTCATTTCGTCCGCGAAATATTCAGCAATACATATCAAGTCCAATGATAAAGCATTGGACTTTCTCGTTCCAATACCGTCAAATTAATCGCGTCCGGCCGCAGCTGGGTTAATATCAAAAACTGATTTGATTCCTCCTGATATACAGTTGGGCCACTAAGGATGTTTTCCTTTACCATAACGGCCTTTTACCAAAGGTAAATTTTAATTCATGGACTGATAACTTTACATTACGTGAAAAAGATGAACTTGGTCGTTAACGATCGGCAAATTCCAATACCGCAAAAGTCTAACTCTTCTGAGACATGAATTTTCGAAGCATAAATTCAATGAAAAAAATGGCGCTGACATTCCTGCTGATGCTCTTAGCACAGCTGGGATTTGGATGGGGTGCGACGGGTCACCGGGTCACTGGATGGATAGCTGAAAGATATATTAACAAGAAAGCACGAAATGAAATTGAGCGAATCCTTGGCGGACAATCCATTGCTATGGCCAGTAACTGGATGGATGAGATCCGTTCAGATTCAATTTACAATTATGCAGAAGACTGGCATTTTGTGACGATACCGCAAGGCCAAACTTATGCTCAGACTAAAAAAAATCCTAAGGGAGATTTAATTGAAACTATAACACGGCTTATTGCTGCACTGAAATCAAAAAAATTGAATGCGAAAGATGAGTCCGAGTATTTGAAAATGCTGATACATCTCATCGGTGATATTCATCAGCCGCTTCATGTTGGTACAGCCGGCGACCGTGGTGGCAACGATATTAAAATCACATGGTTCCGCTCCGAAAGCAACTTACATCGCGTATGGGACAGCGAGATGATCGACGACTCCAAACTAAGCTACACCGAATTTGGTGAGTCTCTCGAAAAGCCCGACCAGGCCAAAATAGCATTGTGGCAAAAAAGTACGGTCGAGCAATGGGCAACGGAGAGCATATCCTATAGGGACAATGTTTACAATTATGGTAATGGGAAACTCGGTTACAAGTATACCTATGAAAATTTTCATATCGTCCGTTACAGACTCCTTCAAGCCGGGATTCGGATTGCTGGAGTTTTAAATGATATCTACGGATGAAGGACCTTTCCGAAAGTTTAAACTTTCTTCTGAACAGCTTTCCGAAAGTTTGAAACTTTCGGAAAGTTGAGGTCCCGTTAGTTTACTGGTTAGATATGCCGGAAGCTTTGACTTTAAGAAGCTTACTATAAATTTCAAGACAAACCCACGCGTCGGTTGCAGCATAATCGATTTGCTTTTCAGTCAATGTTGGTGCTTCCCAATTTGATGTTTGAGCACTTTTAGAAATTCGAATCCCTAATAAGAGACCAGCGAGTTTTTTTACACTTTCTACTTGCAATCCAGATGTTCTAGCAAGTGTGGCCAACTCTACAAACGCTGTCGGATTGAACTTGCTTATCTTTTGCAGACATTTAATGTCATCATGAATAGCTACACCAGCTTTGATGATATCAGGATTTTCAAAAATAGATATTATCTCGAGAGGCAATCCAGTATGATGAAGGCGTATCAAAAAGACCTTATTTGGAATCGCCAGTTGCAATAACGCTACTTTATAAACTTGTCCGCGCTTAAAACTCGGGCGAGTTTCGGTATCAAAGCCAACAATTCCGTATTTCTCAATTTCTATTTTGACTTTAGCCAGTTTGTCGGCTTCCGTAATCACGCTCACTTTTCCTTCAAACGTCTTAAGTGGAAGCATATTCAATTCCTCACTTGAAATCGAATTTTTATATCCATCCCCATTTCGGCGAATATCCTCGTGCAGTTTGTCCGATAAATCCATTAAAAAATCAGGTAGAACCTGTGTTTAAAAAATACTGAATCATTCGAGCCTTAATTTAACTCAAAAAAATAACTATTTTGAGCCTCCTAATTCCAATAGATGCTGAAATCGCTATTCAGAAAAAAACCTCTTTCAATAATTCTTAAAGACGCCGAACAAGGAGTGGATGACGGCCATGGGTCTAAGGGCCTTAAAAAAATACTCGGTGTACGTGATTTAACTTCCATGGGTATTGCTGCCGTAATTGGAGCCGGAATTTTTTCCACCATCGGCCAGGCTGCTTATAACGGTGGTCCTGGAGTCGTTTTTCTCTTCATTATTACGGCAATTACCTGCGGATTTACGGCCCTTTGCTATGCTGAGTTCGCTTCGCGGGTCCCTGTTGCGGGCAGTGCATATACTTATTCGTATGTCACATTTGGTGAACTCGTTGCATGGGTAATTGGATGGGCACTCATTTTAGAATACGGGATCGGAAATGTGGTGGTATCCATATCATGGAGTAGTTATTTTGTCAATTTATTGGAAGGAGTAGGCATTCACTTACCTGAATGGCTCGCTACTGATCCAACTACAGCTCATAAAGAATTTATCTCCGCCCAATCTGCCGGCGCTCCAACAGAGGGTCTCACCTGGACAAAAGCACCGCTTATCGCAGGATATAAATTTATTTGTAATCTCCCCGCCTTTCTCATCATTGTTTTCATAACAGCCGTAGCATACGTGGGGATCAAGGAAAGTAGAAGCAGCGCAAATTTCATGGTGGCGTTGAAGCTCGTCGTCCTTCTTATTATCGTTGCCATTGGGATATTCTATATCGATACAGATAACTGGTCACCATTTTTACCC
>DASQTN010000545.1:0-5264 GCA_035641895.1 Chryseolinea sp.
AATTTTTATTATTGCCACTGCGGATGAAGCGATCGAAGAAGTTGTGCAGGAAATCGTTTTACCTGAAGAGGCAATCTTGCTTCACACTTCGGGTAGTCAGCCGTTGACTATTTTAGGTTATGCTCCCACACCAAATCTTGGTGTATTTTATCCGTTGCAAACTTTTAGCAAAACGAAGAAAGTAGAATTTAAGGATGTTCCTCTCTTTATTGAAAGTACAAGTCCGGCAGCAGATAAGGCGTTGCGTGCCATGGGAAATTCATTGAGTAAAACGGTTGTTCCCATCAGTTCGTACGACCGCAAGGCATTGCACGTGGCCGCGGTGTTTGCCTCGAATTTTACAAATCATATGTTGCTCGTGGCTCAGGATATTATGAAGGAAAACAGTCTTAGCTATGACTGGCTTAAACCGCTTATATCTGAAATGATTAACAAAAGCCTTAGCATCGGTCCTGAAAATGCTCAAACCGGCCCGGCACGTCGAGGGGATCTTGAAATACTTGATAAGCACGTGGAATTTCTTCAGGAGAACCTTTCAACGGCCGAGCTATATCGGGTCATTAGCCAGCATATTATTGACCGGTATGGGTGATGTTGGCGATAAGCGGTAATGGTCCACTTCGTAGTAAGGGGGACTTGTAAGAGGTGGTTGGTGGTTAGTAAGAGGTGATGGGGTGCCTTGCATGATTGTGTCGTGCTGGCATTTTTTTGAAAAATTGGTAATTTGAGTGTTTAAAAGTCTAGACACTCACATGAAGACTCTCCGTTTTGTGAACCCTGCATACCGGCAGCCAGGCTTTGTGCCTTCGAGTCTTCGTAGCGTTTTGAAATCCGAGAGCATGAACGGACAAAACATCCGCGTCTGATTTTACGTAAAGTATTCTGGTAATTCATATGAATCGATGTTTACACGGTCGATCTGTATTTTTTAAGTTATAAAATTCACGTTGGCTCTATGCGAATACCACTTGCAATTACTTGTCACCATTTGCGTGATTACAACGGATTGACAAATACCGGTTACCATTTATTAATTTAGCATCCATGAATCCATTTCAAAATATAAAACGGCCGCGCAGAAATAGAAAAAGTGATACAATCAGGTCGATGGTGGAAGAGACCTCTGTAACCACAAATGATTTTATATTTCCCTTATTTCTGCTCGATGGCAGTAGCCAAAAGGTTGAAGTAAGTTCCATGCCTGGGATCTTCAGGCTATCCGCAGATTTGATGCTGAAGGAAATTGAAGAATGTATGAACCTTGGGATAAGGGGCTTTGATATATTCCCGGCAGTAGAAGATAAGTTCAAGGATCGTGCTGCAACGAAGAGTTATGATCCCAATTTTTTCTACCTGAAAGCATTGAAAGATATAAAGAAAAAGTTTCCTGAAGCATGCATCATGACCGATGTAGCCATGGATCCCTATAGCTCAGATGGACACGATGGACTGGTGAAGGATGGCAAAATTCTGAATGATGAGACACTCGAAATCTTAGGAAAGATGGCATTGGCCCAGGCGGAAACCGGCATCGATATTCTGGGACCTTCTGATATGATGGATGGTCGCGTGGGATATATCCGGAATGTGTTAGACCAAAATGGATTCGCTGACGTTTCAATCATGAGTTATACAGCTAAATATACCAGCGGATTTTATAACCCGTTTCGTGAAGCGTTGGATTCCGCCCCAAAATTCGGGGATAAAAAAACGTATCAAATGAATCCCGCCAATAGAATGGAAGCATTACGAGAAGCGCAACTCGACACAGAAGAAGGCGCTGATTTTTTAATGGTAAAACCGGCTTTAGCCTACCTGGATGTAATCCGTCTGTTGAAAGATAATTCTTACTTGCCTGTCGCGGCGTATAACGTGAGCGGTGAGTACTCTATGGTAAAAGCTGCGGAACAAAAAGGGTGGTTGGATGGTGATAGAGTGATGAATGAAATTTTGTTGAGTATTAAGCGGGCCGGTGCAGATATCATACTAACATACTTTGCCAAAGCTTTTGCAGAGGCTAATAAATAAATTATCCAAAATGTTCTTGAAAGCGTTCCTGCTGACCGGACTATTTTTTGTTGCGAACTATACTTTTTGTCAACCGCTGGAGTTAACGGAATCAGGAAGAATAGCGGTGGGGAACCGTATGGGCTATTGGCAGGATACTATGGATACTGTCGCAATCGATAATGTTGAGGGTGTAGAATTCAATGCACTGAAAAAACAAGGAATTCCAAATTTCGGGTTTGATTACTCAGCGTATTGGTTTAAGGTGGAACTCAGCAATAACTCGACGGAAACGGAGTGGTTACTGGAAATTGATTTTGCCCCACTTGACCAGGTAGATTTTTATATTCACGATTCGACTGCAAAATGGGTTCATATGACAGCCGGCGATTTGTTGCCGCTGCGCGAACGAGACGTGTCACACCGCCATCCAGTATTTCCGTTCACACTGCAGGCGGGCCAAACACAAACAGTCTATCTGCACATTAAGACCATTTCTTCGGTTCAAGTTCCGGCGATTATTTGGAGTCAGAAGGAATTTGCTCAAGCTTCGTATCACATCGAGATTATTAATGGACTTTTTTACGGTGCCATGTTCATCATGGTATTTTACCAGCTGTTCTTGTTCTTTTCCATTCGCGATAAGATTACATTTTACTATGTGCTTACGTTGCTGGCAATGACTAACGTCGTTTCCTTTTTTCAGGGATATAACTTTTTATACCTGCATCCGACCCGGCCTGTGTGGAATGATATTTTTGCTGTCCTTTCAGGACCTGCATTTATTGTGACTTCAACGCTATTAACACGCGCTTTCCTGGACTTGCGAAAGCTGAACAAATGGCTCGATAATTTGCTACTTGCCAATATGTTGACCAACGTCTTCATTGGTATACTAATGTTTATTTACTTCCGGGAAATTTCGTACAAGTACCATCATTACTTTGTATTAAGCCATTGTTTCATCGCCTTATTATGTGCCGGCTATGGATTATACAAGAAGTACCGGCCGTCAAGATTCTATTTGCTCGGGTGGATTTCACCTTTTATCGCCGCAGGTTTTTTCACCGTTGGAAACTTGGGACTTTTATCGATATACGTGAGCACCAGTAATTCCGTATTGATGATCGGATGCATTATGCTGATGTTGTTCGTATCATTTGCACTTGGGGATAGGTGGAGCATTCTTGAAAAGGAAAATCAGCGTGCGAAGCAAGCAGAACTTGAACGAGAGCAAGAAGAAAAAATTCATCTGGAGAACGAAGTTCGAAATCGTACCGTTGAAATTCAACGACAGAATTTGCAGCTGGAGGAAGTGAATCATGTTAAGGATAAATTATTGTCCGTTGTATCCCACGACATTCGCGGCCCCTTGGGATCGCTCCATTTAGCCTTGAACCTGGTAAAAAGCGGATCGCTATCCGCGGCGGAATTTCAAAAAGTATCTGAAGATCTTGAGGCGAGGCTTACACACACTACGGAATTTATTGATAATTTATTGCAGTGGGCCAAGCTTCAGATGCGGGGCGAGACATTTGAACCCGACCGTCTTGATTTATCGAAGCTGGCAGAAGAATCTGTTAGGTTACTTGAACCGGAGTGTGCTCAGAAAAATATCCGCCTGCAAAATCATTTTCAAGGCTCATTTGAAGCATTTGCTGATTTGAATATGGTCCGCTCAGTATTTCGAAACTTGTTGACAAACGCAATAAAGTTTACGAAGCCGAATGGTACGATTTCACTTGGCGCCTATCAGGTAGATCGTAAGATCATTGTTTCAGTTGCTGACAGTGGGGTAGGGATTCCGGAGAAAAACAGGAGTAAACTATTCACAATTTCGAGCGTGGCTACACAGGGTACCAAACAGGAAAAAGGTACTGGCCTTGGCTTGCTGCTCAGTAAAGAATTTGTTGAAAAAAATGGTGGTACTATATGGTTCGAAACACAGGAAGGTAAAGGCACAACATTTTATTTTTCGTTGCCTGAATTTTCACAAGCATCATCGGAGGTACGAGGTACGAGTTACGAGGTACGAACGAAATTCCGGTCTTAACGTTTTTTTACCTTTGCACCTCGTACCTCGTACCTCTAAATTCGTACCTCGAAAAAGTCGTACCTCGTATTCAATCTGTTGGAGCCAGCGCTGCGTGTGATTGTTGTTGCTGAGTTCAACATCAACACTTAGAACCTGCCTGCGGTAGGCAGGCACCAACACTCCAACACGTACAATATGAAAAGCACATTGTCCACTCCCGAATCCGTCGTAGCAGATGTAACCACTGGCCGGCGTCATGATCTCGACTGGCTTAGATTTATAGCAATCGTTATACTCTTATTTTTTCATACCGGAATGTTATTTAACCCTTGGGGATGGCACATAAAAAACAATGAGACCAGTGAAAGCTTTCGGTATTGGATGACCTGGCTGCATTTTTGGCGAATGCCCCTTTTGTTATTTATTTCTGGCGCCGGCACTTACATGGCTCTGGGAAAAAGAACAACAAGGCAATTTGCGGGAGAACGGTTTACAAGGCTTTTTATTCCACTCGTGTTTGGGATGTTCGTTGTAGTTCCTCCGCAGATTTATTTTGAATACATCCAACAATACAACGGCTATTGGGATTTCTATAAAACCGTCTTTGAATTTCAACCTTATCCTGCCGGTAGCTTTAGCTGGCACCACCTGTGGTTTATTCTTTATCTGTTTCTTTACTCGCTGATTGCAATTCCTTTTTTAACATTTTTGAGATCGCCACAGTCACGTGCTTTTAAAGAGAAAGCGTTAAACATTTTGTCGAGGCCGGCAGCAATTCTCTTTTTGCCATCGACATTTATTTTGATCACCCAAATATTACTGCGTCCGTATTTTGATGAAGAAACCCACGACCTGATTCATGACTGGGCATATTTTACTTTCTATTTTTGTTTTTTCCTTTTTGGAATGTTGTGTTATTCCAGCAGTAAGCTCTGGGAATCGATTGGAAGAAATCGAACATACTTGCTGATAAGCACTGTCGCCATGCTCGTGCCTTTTTACGGTTTCTATTTTCACCTTCGGGACCTGATTCAATTGCCATGGAGTTTTGAAACTGTTGAAACCGCTTTTGACGTTACTGCAATTTTTGTAAGCTGGTTTACCGTCATCACTGTTATTGCTTATGGACAACATTATTTGAATCGGCCTCATCTATGGCTCAGTAAAATAAACGAAGGATTGTATCCATTCTATATTCTTCACCAAACGGTGATCATTTTTC
>DASQTN010000546.1:0-2648 GCA_035641895.1 Chryseolinea sp.
ACTCCAGGAGCTCCTCCCACATTTGATATGCAAAAACGGGTACAGGAAGAAAAGCAAAAACTTACGCCTGTACAACTTGACCACGTCAACAAGCTAGAAAACAGTATTTCCAGGGGTGACGTAAAAGCACAACAAATTAAAGTTTACGAGCAATTAGCATCCTTCTGGGATGATTCGGTTCACCAACATGAACTACATATATTTTACACTGCGGAAGCGGCTAAGTTGGAAAATAATGAAAAAAACCTCACCTTTGCAGCCCAATTAATGTTAGAGGACCTCCGCAAGGAAGAAGATCTGGCTAAAAGAGGTTGGAAAAGTGAGCAGGCGATTGCGCTTTTTGAACAGGCAATCCAACTCAACCCTAACAATGACAGCCTTAAAGTAGGACTTGGAAGTTGTTATGTTTTTGGAAAAGGGATGGCTGGTGATCCCCAGGAAACAATGAAGGGAATTCAACAATTGTTGCAGGTGGTTGCGAAAGATTCCACTAACATGAAGGCCCAGTTAGTATTAGGTATTGGGGGTGTAATATCCAACCAATATGACAAGGCGATTTCCCGGTTGCATAAAGTGGTTGACGCTCAACCTGGAAATCTAGAAGCAATAAGCTGGCTTGCCGATGCTTATGCAGCTCATGGTGATAAACCCAATGCGTTGAAATGGTATGAGATCAGTAAACGGATTGTGAACGATCCAGCTTATAGTAAGGAAGTTAATGAACGTATTAAGATGCTGAAATAAATTGCTTGATTTTCGAATTATTTAAATCAGCATGAATCCAAATTATTAATAACAATAAAAAGACTAGGTATGCCTTGTGGTAAAAAAAGAAAACGTCATAAAATTGCAACGCACAAGCGTAAGAAGCGTTTAAGAAAGAACCGTCATAAGAAGAAATAGTTTTCTTTTTATTACCAGGTGCCGGCATCCTCAGGCCGGCACACATTTATCAACTATATTATAAGGTATCAATCAAAAGAATACTTTATAATACCGTTGTACGTTATCCTTCCGTGATGTTATGGTCTCTAATTAAAATGTGAATTGCTTGACAAAGGAATTAATTATAAATGCGGCACCTCAAGGCGTGGAAATCGCTTTGATGGAAGATAAACGGCTGGTGGAATTGCACAATGAAAAGGCTGATGCGAATTTCGCGGTAGGTGATTTGTACCTGGGAAAAGTTAAAAAACTTATCCCGGGACTCAATGCTGCGTTTGTAGATGTCGGATTTGAAAAAGATGCATTTCTTCATTATACCGACTTAAGCCCATATGTAAAGTCCATACTTAAGTTCACCAATATTTGCATCAATGACCATACAGAAGGTGGATATGATTTTGGAAAGTTTACAGTTGAACCCGAGATTGTAAAAACCGGAAAGATCGCTGAAGTACTGAGTGGCCGTCCCAATGTTTTGGTCCAGATATTAAAGGAGCCAATTGCTGCTAAAGGCCCTCGTTTAAGTTGCGAGCTATCCTTACCGGGCAGATTTGTTGTCATCACTCCCTTCAATGATGTCATAGCAGTTTCCCGGAAAATCCATTCAAGTGAAGAGAGAAAAAGACTACACAAAATCATTGAAGCAATTAAGCCTAAAAATTTTGGGGTGATAGTCCGTACTGCTGCAGAAGGCAAAAACACAGCTGAACTACATGAAGATCTGCTCGCCCTGGTTCAAACCTGGAAAGCAATTCAGACAAATCTTAAAGACGCAGTTCCTCCATCCAAGATTTTAAGCGAGCAAGGGAAAGCTAATAGTATGTTGCGGGATCTTCTGAATGAAGATTTCAACCGCATCGTCGTAAACGACAAAAACATCTACGCCGATACAAAAAATTACATTCAACGGATAGCACCGGAAAAGGCCGACATTGTTGCATATTACAACAATGGATCTCCTATTTTTGACAGTTTCGGCATTACTAAACAAGTAAAAGCGGCATTTGGTAAGACTGTGAACCTACCTAGTGGCGCGTACCTGATAATTGAACATACAGAGGCCCTTCATGTCATTGATGTAAACAGCGGCTATAAAAGTGTTAGTAATAACCAGGAGCAGAATGCCCTCGAAACGAATCTTGAAGCAGCCGAAGAAATTGCGCGCCAGCTCAGATTACGCGACCTTGGCGGTATAATAGTGGTCGATTTTATCGACATGAAACTGATCGAAAATAAGAAAAGGCTTGCTGATGCTATGGAACAGTTTATGCGGACCGACAGAGCTAAGCACGCGGTTCTGCCTATCAGTAAATTTGGATTAATGCAAATAACCCGGCAGCGTATGAAGCCGGAGATGAATATCAATACCTCAGAAATTTGTCCAAGCTGCAACGGCAGCGGAAAAATTTCATCTACTCTTATTCTCGAAGACGAAATAGAAAAAAATCTCAGTTACCTTATTATGCAAAAACATAAAGGGCTAACGATCCAGGTGAACCCAATTTTATTTACTTTTCTTACGAGTGGTTTTATATCAAAGAGAAGAAAATGGAGCTGGAAGTATAAGCAAAAGATTAAAGTTATTTCGAATTCAAATTACCATCTCACTGAATTCCACTTTTTCGACGATAGTGACGAAGAAATCAAACTATAGCTGAACAGGTCTCCCGACACAAACTGGCTTTCCTATCAGGGGAATAAAT
>DASQTN010000547.1:0-4313 GCA_035641895.1 Chryseolinea sp.
CAGCATTTCATTGGGGAGGGATTCTTCGCCCTTTCGCGCATACAACGCATCGCTCAGAATGACGGTTTTTAGTTGGTCGTAGCTTCCAGACGAACTCGACCTCCGTGCCTCAGAGCCTCCGTGGTAAAATCTTCCACCTAATCCCACCTACCGACTCCCTTTGACACACTGTATTTCCCCGCGCCGGAAAAGAATAGTACAACCGCCGTCATCATATACAACATGTTGGTTTCAATCATCCAACCACCATAGTCATTTATAGAAAACATGATATCACGATGTCCGATTAAAATAGACATCAACATATTAAAAGCAATCACCAGCGCTGCAACTCTGGTTTTAAAACCGAGCAACACAAAAATCGGAGCCACAAACTCTCCGACAATACTGCCGTATGCTAACGCTTCTGGCAGGCCTACATTTTTTAACATTACTTTGACATGGTCAACCTCTACAAAGACTTTGTGCACGCCATGAAACAATAAAATTCCACCGCAGGTAATGCGAAGTAAAAGTTTAGCCAAGTCCTGATTTTTCATAATCGAATAAAGTTGACCTGGCTATGGATTTTCACGATGCAACGGGAATTTGCTTCGATTCGTCGGGAACAGGGTAATCAAATAATCCATGTTTTTTAATAGCCTCTTCTACCTTGTGAGGAACAAATTTTTCCCAGCCTGTTTCGCCTTTCTTTATCATTGCGAGAACATTGTCGGAAATAATGTGAAGGTTTTTAATATTGGCTTCGCCGATCTCTTCCAGCTTATTGTTATCAACGAGGTAACGGAATAAATTTTTTAGGTGTGAGGGGAGTCCAGCTTCAAAATGTTTTAAGGTAAAAAGCTCATTCGAATCTTTTTTCCATGCCGGGTAAATATAAAGCTTCACGTTCGTACCAAAGAGCGATGCAAAACATTCTAGTATCCCTCCGCGGAGGTTTTGATAGGTCTTTTCTTCAAATACTTTCTGCAGTGCAAAAATACCAAGGGTGATTCCGATCTTTTTTCCTTTCGTGATTTTCGAAAGGTATTCGACTAATTTGTAGTATTCAAAGTAATTCGAAATCAATACGTTTTGTCCCAGTGAACAAAGTATATCGGCCCGGTGTAAAAAATCTTTTTCATCGATCGTTCCCTCGGGGCCTAAATCGTTCAAGGTAAGTTCGGAGATCAACACAATATTTGCCCGATCGACGTCGGACTCCTGCCTAAAATGTCTTCTCGAAGCGAGAAGCATATCAACATTCACGTGTGTTGGTGGACGGAATCTTCCACGAAGCACAAGGACGTTTTTTTTGTATAGCTCATCCGATGGCTGCATCACGTTTCCATCCGGACCAAACATAGCAGCTTTTGTCAGTCCGCTTCGTACTAATTTCAAAGCCATCAAACGATTATCGACATGCTTGAAATCGGGACCGTTTAACCGGAACATATCAATCTCCATTCTTCGCGACGAAAGACCGTCTAAAAGGGACGAAAGAATTTCCGCCGGATCCGTCAGGAACATACAGGAGTAAAGCAAGTTCACCCCTACAATTCCCAGTGCATATTGCTGTTGAAGCGGATCATTGTCATGCATCTTTACGTGGATGATACAGTCGTTCGATTCACTCTTTGGTGTAAGCTGAAAGCGCAATCCTATCCATCCATGGCCTTGATTGGTACGCTCATAATTTAATACTTCAACCGTATCTGCAAATGCAAAAAAACGGGTAGTTTCTATACGATGGGGCAAGCGTTCGGGCAGCAATACATATTCATGATCAAGCATTCTGATCAAGCGCTCCTCACAAACATAGCGGTCGCCAACGCCATAGATAGCGTCACTGAATTTCATGTCATAAGCTGACATCGTTTTAGCTACCGTTCCTGAGGCACCTCCAACCTTAAAAAAGTTTGCAGCGACTTCCTGCCCCGCACCAATTTCTGCAAAGGACCCGTAGATGGCTTTGCTAAGATTAATACGAAGTGCTTTCTCCTGGGTAGTTAGTTTTCTGAATTCATCCATACGCATTGTTCTCTCCTTGAACACATTCAACTTCTGTTCCAAGATACCTTTAATCATGGACGGTTAAAAGTTAAATTTTGCCTAAGTTATTACAGGTATTAATTAAACCGCGTAATACCACAGAAGGTTCTTTATCAAAAATTAGTAACTGAAAGTGTTAACGCCTTCATTATTTGATAATTAAAGTATAAGGTCTATTTTGCCGGCATTTAAAACACGCGCTAACTACATCTATACATGTCTAGCAGGGGTAATTTTTCCGGTCGGATTGGCTTTATTTTAACGGCCGCAGGTTCGGCAGTTGGACTTGGTAACATTTGGAAGTTCCCTTATCTCGCCGGACAAAATGGAGGAGCGGTTTTTCTTTTCATTTACCTGATTTGCGTTTTCCTGTTATGCTACCCGGTGATGGTCGGAGAAATTTCCATCGGACGGCGGGCGGGATTGGATGCCTACGGATCGTATACTAAACTTGGAGGAAGGCGATGGGGACTTCTCGGTTTGTTTGGTATCATGGTCGGAATCTTCATCCTCTCCTTTTACAACGTAGTGGCCGGGTGGGCATTCGGATATTTTCTTCATATATCATTCGGCGACCTTCTTAATCAAACGGATTTCAGTTCTTTTTTCGGACTCTTTGTCAATGACCTTTTAGATTTATCAAGCGCCGAAGGACTGGCAAATTCCAATTTTATTTTTTCCATGGTGTTTATGGCCATGACCGCATTTATTGTTGCGCGGGGAATTCAAAGCGGAATCGAAGCGTCCAACAAGATCATGATGCCCATTCTATACCTCATTCTTATTGGTATCATTGTTTACGCGTTAACATTACCGAACGCTATATCGGGCGTAAAATTTTATCTTATTCCGGACTTCGCAGAATTAAAAATTCAAACTTTGTTTGAGGGGCTAAAGCAAGCGTTTTTTTCGCTGTCGTTGGGAATGGGAACGTTGATGACGTACGGTTCATATTTAAAAAAGACAGAGAATATTCCGTCATCGGTGGCCGTGATATCAGTGGCTGACACTTCGGTAGCGTTTCTTGCCGGCCTTATGATTTTTCCGCTCGTACACTTTTTGCAATTCAAACTTCAGGTCACCGAAGTAGCAACCGCAGGGCCACCACTTATTTTTATCGTGCTGCCTCAAATCTTTCATGAGATGGGACCGTTACTCGGCCGTATCGTCGGAGGATTATTTTTCCTGTTGGTTTGTTTCGCAGCGCTCACATCAACGATCTCCCTGCTGGAAGTTCCAGTCGCATATCTGGTCGATCAAAAGAAGATGAGCCGCAAAAAAGTATCATGGGCGATAGCACTTCTTATTTTTATTTTAGGACTACCGATCATGGCCAGTCAAGGTATGATACCAGCTCTTAACAAGCTCGCCTTTTATAAGGGCCAGGATTACCTAGTATTTGTTGCCGACATGTGTGATATATCTCTGACGGTTGGCGGATGTCTGATGTGTATTTTTATTACCCGGCGATGGAAGATTCACAATATGCACGACGAATTAGAAATCGGAAATCCGGGCTACAAAAATTCATTCTTGAAAAAATATTTGAGCGTCACTATTCAGTATGTATGCCCAGTGCTGCTGGGGATACTTTCGATACTGATTATAATAGATAAGTTCTTCGGAATCGATAGAATTTTTAATTAAGTTTTTGATTTTAAAAAATTCAAAACCGCTAATGAATCGTTGCCTCCTTTGGTCGCATGATGAATAAGGTCAAAGCCGTGCGGACCTTTGGAGTTAATCAGATTTGGATAAGCTTCAATTGCGGGCTTAACAATTTCAAGTTTTCCTAACATCGCTGCCACAAAAATTGTAAACCGTGCTCCTTTTGAAATTAGGTATAATGCAATATCCCGTTTGCCTAAATGCCCCGCACCTTCAATTGCCTCTTCAAAATCACCATTTCCCCAGTCATGGGAGGCATTTAAGAGAGAAGGAGTGGCTTCGAGCATCTGCTTTGTTTTTTCTAAGTCTCCATGACCAGCAACTACAAATTGCTTTACGAGATCGCCGCTGAGCGCCGGCTTCGTCTCCTGTGAAAAAACTTGAAATGGCCTTAATGTAAAACACAAGGCACCAGCGGTCATTAACTGAACGAATTTTGGTCGAGATACTTTGTTCGATATCATAGTGGACCGAATATCAGCATTTCTTAGCAATTCCATGAAGGAAATAAAAATCTCCGCGACATGCTGTTCGGCGCAGTACCAACATTAAAGGGGTGATTGATTAGCGGGTGGTAGGTTATCGAAGTAAACGTGCGCCAACGACACAGCTTA
>DASQTN010000548.1:0-10103 GCA_035641895.1 Chryseolinea sp.
TAGTTGTTGTTTGGTTTTTCCTGTGAAACGGAATGCTCCGCTCCGTATCAAAATTCGAACTTGTTCCAGCCCTAGCGTTATCCTGCGTAGAAAATTATCCAGACTTTTGTATTCGCCATTTTCCAGCCGTTCGAACACAATCTGGTTAGCCATTTTGTTCTCCAGGCTTTTGAGGTGAATGAAGCCGATGTAAATTTGATTTCCATAGATGGTGGTGAGATATTCGCTTTGGTTAACGCATGGCGCTTCAATTTGCGCACCATTCATCCGCGCTTCGTGAAAATAAAATTCTGTCTTATAGAAACCGCCAAAATTATTGATGACGCCGACCATGAATTCCAACGGAAAGTGGGCCTTGAGATAGAGGCTCTGGTAACTCTCAACCGCATAGCTGGCGGAATGCCCTTTCGCAAAGGAATAACCAGCGAAACTTTCTATTTCGTACCAAACCCGGTCGATTACTTTTTGATCATAACCTTTCTCCTGACAATTGTGAAAGAATTGATCCCGGACATGTTGAAATTCTTCACGCGAGCGATATTTGCCGGACATGCCACGACGTAAAACGTCGGCTTGTGTAAGGCTGAGCCCAGCAAAATGATGGGCAACTCTGATCACATCTTCCTGATAGACCATTACCCCGTACGTTTCTTTCATTAGTTCATCCATGATGGGATGGATGACCTCATACGACCCCCCATTTTTTACGAGATGAAAACGTTCAATATAGGCTTTCATCATACCTGAACTTGCTACACCCGGACGGATAATCGAACTAGCGGCAACCAGTGTCAGATAATTGTCGCAGCGCAACTTTCCCAACAACATTCGCATAGCAGGCGATTCAACGTAGAAACATCCCATCGCTTTGCTTTGGCGCATGAGGTCCTTTATTTTTTCGTCATTCTTGAAATCTTGGAAACGATTTACATCAACCTCGATTCCCCGATTTCTTTTTACCTGCTTTACCGTTTCCTTAATATGGCCTAATCCGCGCTGGCTAAGAATGTCAAATTTGTGAATGCCAAAATCCTCCGCGCTGTGCATCTCGAAATGAGATACGGGTAAACCTTTAGGCGGAAGGTCTGTGGCGGTATAATGGTAAATGGACTTCTCTGTAATAAGCACTCCACCCGCATGTATGGACATATTCGCTGGCAATTCGCGTTCAATGATGTAGGAAGCGTAGGTATAGATCAGTTTCCAAATATGGTCGCGGTTAATTTTTTCTCGTCGGCTTTCAACCAAATCATCGATCTCGTCTTTGGGTAATCCAAATACTTTTCCCAACTCCCGCAGAACTGATTTACTTTGATACGTTACATGAGTACCCAAAAGGCAGACATGATCGGGACCATATTTATTAAAAATATAGTCGTAGATCGCATCGCGGTTGTCCCACGAAAAGTCGATGTCAAAATCCGGCGGTGAGGTGCGCTCTTCATTCAGGAATCGCTCAAAATACAGATCCAACTCAATAGGGTCAACGTTGGTTATTCCCAGGCAATACGCAACGGTGCTGTTAGCACCGCTTCCCCGGCCGACAAAATCAAAACCCTGGTTCCTGGCATGATTGATCAGATCGTAGGTGATCAGGTAGTAAGCTGTAAAATTCTTGTTTTCAATGATACCCAGCTCTTTTTCAATGCGGTCGGTCCATATCGATTTATCGTCGCCGTAGCGGCGCCTAAAGCCCTTCTTAGTTTCGGTACGGAGATAAGCCAGGTCCTCTTCCTTACTGCCGGTAAAGAATTTTTTATTCTTATCCTCATGTTGGTTGCATTCGATAGAACATTGGCGGAGCAAATTTTCCGTGTTAGCAAATAACTCAGGACAACCTGAAAACCATTCTGTAATTTCCGCCAATGGCAACATAAATTCGTCTTTCCGAGCCTGTTGATGTTCGGCCAATTTACTAAGTAAAGTATTGTGCGCGACACAACGGAGTAACCGGTGTACGTTGTGGTCTTTGTACACGAACTTTCCATTTTTCTTTTCAGGTGGCATAAATGTCACCGGATGCAGGATAACAAATTTATTACTGTACTCCTGTCTTCCGGGATGAATCGCAAATGCATTAAGCTCATGCTTTTCTACACCGATGAATTCGAAAGGCCTCAGGAGTTCAGGTTCAATTTTGCCAAAGGGATAGATAAAGAATACGTCATCCAACACCGGCGCACGGGCCATCAGTGATTGGTCTTCGCGATTTTTATAGGATAAGAATTTGTTGAGGGCTTCAAATCCCTGATTGTTTTTTGCTATGCCGATGTACAGCAGTTCGTCCTGGTTTCGGAATTCAATGCCGACAGCGATATCGAGATGATAAGGCTCTTTTCCGAATTTAGTAAGGCCATCTCTAAATTCCCGGTTTTTAGCGCAAATGCGCAGAAGCTCCATATAGGAGGCCGTATTGTGTATTTCGGTCAGTACGAGCTTATTTACGCCACAACGCTTCGCTTCATTGAACAATCCTTCAATGGGAAGCGTGCCGTATTTAAAGCTGAAGCCCGTATGACAGTTGAGGTACATGGCTGTTGGATGATTCCTCCAAAAATTTGCCCGCGTTAAACTGCCGGAGCGAACATAATATCACGATAGTGCGTCCATCTTTTGCCGGCCCGCGCCAGCACGGTAATGCGGTCACACAAAAAATGCTGACTATAATGAAAATCTTTCAAGTAGAGCCACGTCTTCAAAAAATCTTCGGATTCCAAATTTCTAGCGATTGAAATGTGCGGCGTATAGTTTATATCTTCCTTCACTACTTTTTCAAAGATGTCCTGGATGAGGTATTTATTGACGATGTCCAGATAAACCGAACGCGTCGATCCCGAATGAAAAAAATTCAAATTTTTAATGAAAATATTGAAAGGCTGGAAATCGAACGCTTTTGATTCGACAAACTGAATAATCTCGTCAAAATGTTTTTTGTCATCAAATTTGAAGAGGGAAATATGCGCCTTAACGTATCGATCTTCCAATTCGTGACCAACTAAAAACTGTACATCATCCTTTAAAACGGACACGTCGCTCATGATATGCGGCGGTGGTGAAATAACGAAAAATAATTCCCGTACTTCCTCATTAATTTTTACGGTTAATGGTTTCATATCTTTTCGAATTTTATTTTTTTACTTTTTATCAACGTAAGTTTCCTTTGAACATATTCATTTCCATTCTTACCCGGCGTCCAACGCCTAGGGTCGTGGCGCGGATCAGTTTCTCTACACCATGTTTGTGTTTGATATGATCAATGGCTTCGTACAAATGAATAGTTTCCGCTGTATCATCAAACAAGCTGATCTGATGATTGCCATGTACCAGGCCGCTAAGCCGAACTCCCACCAATCTGATTAACATTCGGCGGTTATAAAGCTTATTGAAAAGTTCTGTGACCACACGCAACAAGACATGGTCCGACGAAGTATAGGGAATTTGAATCTGTTTTGTTTCGGTATCGAAATTGGAGTAACGGATTTTCACCGTTACACAGGATGCCAGCTTTTGCTGCTCGCGTAGCTGAAAAGCAACCTTCTCGATCATGGCGATGAGCAGCGATTTCAGTCGCTTCACGTCAATGGTGTCTTCTTCGAATGTACATTCTGTCGATATGGATTTTTGTTCCATGTAAGGCACCACCGGGGAATCATCGATGCCATGCGCTTTATTCCACAGGCTAACGCCATTCTTACCAAAAGCGCTGATCAAAAATTTCAGTGGCATCTCACGCAACGTGGCGACTGTACGTACGCCCATGTCGTAAAGGAAAGACGCCGTTTGTTTTCCGACCATCGGAATTTTATCTACGGACAGTGGAGCAAGAAACTCTTTTTCTGTGCCTGCGGGAATATGCTCTTCTGCGTTAGGCTTGAATTCCCCGGTCGCAACTTTTGATACGAGTTTGTTGACGGACATTCCCAGCGAGATCGGCAAGTTGCTTTCCTTCATTATTTTTTTTCGAAGCTCTACAGCCCATTTAAAGGCGCCGAAGTAGCGGTCCATTCCGCTGGCATCGATGTAAAATTCATCAATTGAAGACTTCTCAAACATAGGAGCGGAATCGGCAATGATATCCGTCACAAGGTGAGAGGCGACACTGTAGGCCTCAACGTCGCCCGAAATGACAATGGCATCAGGGCACAATTGGAGGGCGAGATACATGGGCATCGCAGAATGAATTCCAAACTTGCGGGCCTCATAACTGCAGGCAGCAACTACGCCGCGACGGCTGCTTCCGCCCACTATCAGCGGTTTACCTTTCAAGAATGGATTGCGCTGACATTCGACCGCGACAAAAAATGCATCCAAATCCATGTGTATGATGTTCCGCTCCATGATGCTAAATAACTAAAAATATTAGTCAAATGTTTGCAACGTAAACTAATTATTTTAGTTTTGTAACGCTGATGCCATAGCGACCCATTCCCGCCTCTTACCCTAAAAGGTAAGGGGACGGATAGGGTTATTTGCATCAAACAGATTGTGAAATATGATCGATCAACCGAAGACGTGACCTTTTGTTAAACTTGTAAAAACTGCTAAATCGGAACTCCCAACATAAGGCGATAAACCTCGAACTTCGAACCTCGAACTCAAAACTAGAAACTAGAAACCAGAAACTATTTCCCCATGGCAATCGTAAATAAGAACCTGAAATTTCTTCGCGTTCAGCAAGGACTAACTCAAAAGCAGCTGGCCGAAAAGTTGGGCCTGAAACAAGCTGCTATTGGCGCCTACGAAGAAGAGCGTGCAACACCACCGCTGGCATCGTTGCTGGATATCATGAAGATATTTAATGTTAATCTTGATGACCTTGTTAAACATGACTTAAGTCGACTCTCTGAGAAAGAGCGAAAGGGTATTAGTTCGGGAAAGAAGGAGGTGTTGGCAATTACGGTAGACAGTAATAATAGAGAGAATGTAGAATTGGTATCTCACAAAGCGTCTGCCGGATATTTATCTGGATATCAGGACACTGAGTTTGTAAAAGACCTCCCTAAGATCAGCATACCGGTATTACCGAAAAATAAAACTTATCGTGCATTTGAAATCCAGGGTGATTCAATGCTGCCCGTTCAACCTGGTAGCATCATATTTGGAGAATATGTTGAAAACATTGGCTCCATAAAAAATGGAAAGCTTTATATCCTTGTGACCAAACAAGATGGTATCGTCTTTAAACGGGTTTTTAATTTTACGAAAGACGAGGGAAAACTTTTGTTGGTCTCCGATAACCGCCAATACGAACCGTACGCGATAGAAGGCGGCGATGTGCTGGAGCTATGGAGCGCAAAAGCTTTTTTTTCAAATCAATTTCCTGATCTCCAGAATAGTACTGTCACGTTAGATCACCTGGCACACAGCATCATCTCGCTTCAATCGGAAGTTCAGCGATTGAAGAAACAATAAAAACTGATGCCGCCTTTTCCAGCGGCATCAGTTGACTTATAGTGCCGAAGGCGGGACTCGAACCCGCATAGCTTGCGCCACACGCCCCTGAAACGTGCGTGTCTACCAATTTCACCACTTCGGCATAAAGAACTCAGTCACGAGAACCAGTGAAGACTACAAACTTTTCTCATGAGGGCTACAAATGTAAAAACATTTCTGAAACATTTATTTCAAATTTTCAACGGCAAACGGTCACGCCAACACGAAAGGAATAGCACTGGCAGCATCTGACCATTTCAAAATCGGGCACAAAATTTCGCTGAGCTCAGGGAGTTTCTGGGTATTCATTTCCCCACTTCAAATTTCAAATTGTCTTATTCGCTTAAAAAAACAAATTATTTCATGATGGTATTCCTTTTGCCATCGATTCTCCGTAAATTTTATTCTATGGAAAACGTAAACCCTTTCATTGAACCACTAATCTATTTCGGGCTGGGATTAATTGTAGCTTTTGTTGTCATTCCGTTATTTATTCTAGCTACTGCACGAACTAGACGTTAGCAGAATGAACAATAATTTCTAAACGGATGGAACGGCGCTGTTCGCATGGCGAAACGAGCTTACTTGGATTTTCTGGTAGTAGTTAGCCATGCATGACAATTGTCTAACCGCGAGTGAGGATTACCAATCATTTCCTTTGGAACCGTCTTGATGGCACATTCAAAAATGCTATGCGAGACCCTACTCTAATATTTTTCCAAGGGAACACCGATGAGTTATCGAAAAGGCGACTACCGTCCTGAACTTTTCGATAGTTCCAAAGCAGGCGAAGTGCGCTCTCCATGCTACCGATCTATTGGCGACTAATTCGTTCGTGAATCAAAAAATTCTACTTTTTGGTTAATCCGGATAGCATCGGTTTCCGTTCGAATCCTTCGATTGACCTTTAACAGTCTTCTGCATTCGCTTCGGACTTCGATAGCAACACTGAACGCTCGCTGTATTTTTTCTTTCGTACCAATATCCATCCACGGCGATGAATATTTATTATCAGCAGCGTCGCTTAAAGTCGGCCCAAGACGTCTAGTCATTGCATCCTTCAATTCTTCGATGTGATCGTTCCACGATTTACAATCGTTAATTTCATTACGTATCAGTTCCTGACGTTTCCTAAAGGCTTTAAGGTCACGCTTGATTTCTGCCATTGTACGCTCTGCTTGTTTTGTCAAATTTCGCCTCATATGAATCTCCTTCAGGTTTCACATTTACTCATAAATGACAGGCAAAGCAAATTAGTTTAATGTCGTCTTAGTGTCAATTAAAAATTGTATTTCTTACCGAAGAAAATGCAAAGCCAGGTAGACGTCTACCTTTTTTTCAGAAAGCTATTTTCGGGCAGTGTTACCCTCAGAATGTCTTTCAATTGTAATGAAGCTACGAGGCAAATCTCAATGCAGTGGACAAAAAGGATATAGTCTGAAGTAATTAGCTGTTAAGCCACACCGTATTGATTTCCACAATAATAATTATATGACGCGTTCAGCGATAGCGAGCATCCTAGCGCTCGTTGATCCATATTCGATGAGTCTCTCCTGACGAAAGATTCTGCACACCATATGTTACCACATCGTGCAAAGTTTCTGCATTACAGTCGGCACATATGTGTGGATGTGGTCCATTAGCGTGTTTAATCATCGCTGATTTAAAGTGCTCAAACCCGTCGACGGTTGCATCAGCATAAGTCACCATATTCAATCGACCGCACCGACGACATTTTGTTTCGTAGACAAACTTTTGCATCCCCATTTCCATAAAAAAAATAACCGAATGACCATCAAAAAGTTATGGACTATGTGGCCTCAACCGGCATTGCTGCTGGTTTTTCGGCACGATGAAATGACAGTGTTGCAATTTATTTGGAACGTTAAGGTTGTCTGGAGTAATCACGGGAGGAATTTTATGCAAGATATCCGGCCGCTTTTCTAACAACGGTTTCGAACGAAACTGATCCTGTTTTCTTGAGTTTTGGATGTGATGGCCATCCCGCAATTGACAAATAAACCTTCGCCAACTTGCTACGGATCTCGCAGTCAAAGCACACTATAATAGTTCTCTTTTTTCTGGATAAATCGGAAACAATCTCCCAATTCGCCCGGAAGTATTAGTTCCGGGCTGAAAAGTAGGTCCGATAAAATGGATCGGTTTGGGTGCCCAGGACTGGACTCGAACCAGCACACCGGTTAAGGCACTACCACCTCAAAGTAGCGTGTATACCAATTTCACCACCTGGGCAATGTGTTGTGTGAGCGTGAACCCAACTACCAGCATTTCCTTCGAGCTGCAGGGGAGTTGAGGGCGACAAAAGTAGCAACGTTTTATACATTAACAAAGATTTTATGCAAATCGGCCCACCCAAATCCCTGATGCTAATGCCAAAATCCCCGCTACGACGCTTAGCGAAATATAAAGGATAGAGGTCCCCAGAAACTTTTCCTGCATTAGGTTAAAATTTTCCAGGGCAAAGGCCGAAAATGTGGTAAAGCCCCCGCAAAATCCCACACCCAAAAACAGGCTTCCATTTTCAGACAGTCCTGCCTTGCGAAGCACAACCATGTAAATAACCCCCAGCAGAAATGAACCGACAATGTTAACCGTCAATGTCCCATAGGGAAATAAAGCATTCAATTTTCCATCAACCCATCTGACGGTGATATACCGCATAACGCTTCCCAAGAAGCCACCTAGCCCTATGATTATTATTTTGTATGCATTCATAGATTAGGAAACATTGAAGAGAGCATAAATCTATCGCCGGCAATGAAAGTAGGCCAACTTTTTGGTAAAGTTAAAAATATTTAAAACTATCGTTTTGCACTCGGATAATGAAAAACTCGGTCATAAAGGTTCCGCCAGTTAGTTGCCTTTGCATTTATGCTAATTAATATACGGAAGGTGATAAATTGCTCGCCACATTTTCTAGGGATGGCCTAACACCGATTATCGATATCAGCAAACGTGATGGAGAACGGTTCGATTACTTCGATATCACGATGGAAATCTATGATAACGAGCGTAAAAAAATAGCGGCAGGCGTTTTCACGGACTGAGCGACACTATAAAAAATTCTTTATACATACTCAACAACCCATTTGGCCAACACCAATAAGTAAATCGTTGCCTAGTTTTTTTTAAGGATGTTTGGTGCTAAGATTTGTTGCTACTGATTAATAAAGGCAAAAAAAAATATTGATTTAGATGAATTCATCAATGTCTTCCTTGATTAAAATTTTTGTTTGTTCCGATAAATAATGGGATGTGGCGTAACCGGTCAAAACGTGACCGAAACCTATCGATAGCTAACGGCGCGCCGGTTTGCGAATAGCATACAAATTTTTGTCAATCAATTTGAACGAGAAAGCCGATCAGAAGGTGTTAAAATTTGATAACTTTAGTCGATGTTTTTTGCAGCAAGTATGATGAAATATTTACTACTCATTAGTACGATAGTCGTCGCTTTTTCTTGCGAAAAAATAATGAGCAATGATCGGCGTCTGACTGGTGAAAAAAGGAAAATTAAAATGATTATGGAATCAGTTCACGATCCCATTATGAAGGCAGGTACATTAAAAGTCAGCCCGAAATTATCTAAAGATTCACTTCTATATGAATCTTACTTTAACAAAACCGGGATACTCGTAAAAAAGAGTGCCTTCAATTTGAAAGCAAATTTGCAATCGAGCGAACTCTTTAAATATGATAAGGACAATAATAATATCGAGCGCATCGCCTATAATTCTAATGGATCCGTGGCGAGTAAAAGGATCAACAAATTTGATGCTGAAAATAAATTAATTGAAGGTTATGAATTTGATGGCCGCGGGAAAATCATTCACAAAACCACCAGGAATGACAGTGCCGGTTATAAAATTTTTACGAGCTATAAATGGATAAGCCGTGGGCTTGTTAAAACCTTAGAAAGTGTATTCGATAAAAACGGAAATAATGTTGCGAACTATTATTTTTCTGAAAGGACGCTGGAAAGTCAGGAGATCAGACGCTATGATATCAATAAAAATGTACTTGAAATAATCCAACACTATCCCATAACAAATGAGCAAATTGTCACACGTTTTAAATACGATAAACAAAATAATAAAATCGAGGCAATTGTTTTAAGGAATAATTTGGTGACAAGTAAAACAATGTTCAACTACGACACCAGGAATAACTTAACGGAGACATTAAACTACGAGGTGCAGGGTACTTTGAAAGGACACCATAAGTATTTTTATGAATTTGATGCCGAAGGCAATTGGACAAAACGAATCAATACTTTTAATGACCGACCCACGGTGGTATCAATTCGTCAGATAGAATATTATTGATTCTATTATGCAGCTGCTGCGTCACTACTTTTTTATTAATTAATTGTCGATTTTAAATTTTGATGGTCAAATTTCTAGGAGTTATGTTCGACTATTGCGATAGCTAAAATTAGATTCCTTGCAGCGGAAAAGAAAGCGCATCTGGTACGAAGGCAATAATGCTAAATAGTTAGAAATGGCGATATCCTGCATTCTTTTTTTGCGTACCCCCGGGTATTAGTAACAATCAGTGTTCGACGCTTAAAGCGTCTCTTGATAAGCCGGTCGACGCTCTTGGAAATGAATAGAATTTACTCATTTTTTTGAACGGTGTTATCCGTTAAT
>DASQTN010000549.1:0-5159 GCA_035641895.1 Chryseolinea sp.
GTCACTACTACTAAGATTGAACACAGCTGATTCGCATTGCGCGTCACTTTTCGTATCCACTGCCAATCGTTTAAAGTATACGCCTCTGTATAGGCTGTCCAGATCGGAGCATTAATAAGAGAATAAAAAATTGTAAGAATGCTAAAATACCTGAATGCAATATAGAAAGTCGTCACATGTTCGTTTCCTAAAAAATGCGAGATAATAAAATTGTTAGAACTAAAAATGATGACGCCCGCCATTTGAATTATAAAAAACTTGAGCCCAACACCGAGTAATTGTTTTCTGTATTTGAAATCAATACCACTAATTGATGGCCTTAATGGTTTGTATTTGAATTCGAAAAGTAAGAAACTAGCTCCGGCCAATACCACACAAGGGATCAATCCAAGAACCAACGACAGTAGATAAATGGAATCTACAAAGTGTGACTTGAATATGAATATTAATGTAAGACAAACAAGGTTGGAAATTAACACGATAATTCCATCGATAAAGTGCTTTTGATCCCCTGCAAGAATCGATGAAATGGGTTTAAGCAGAAATTGGAGACAAAAGCTTGTAAATACCCAAAATATTATTGATTGTAAAATCTCTGGTGGAACGGACGTATTAAAAATGGTTTGCCAATCGATCAACGGGTGTGTGAATAGAAATATTAACCATAATGGAACTACTAATATAATCAACATTGCATATGTGGTTGATGTATATTTTTGTGCAACGTCCCAATTGTGATAGGTGAGAGCTTCCGTTATTTTATTTCTTAAACTGGTGATCAATCCAAGATCAAAAATATTGATCCATGTGATCAATGAACTAATAGTTATCCATAGTCCATAATTTTCAGCGTTAACGCAATCGATAGACACTGCGATTAATGTAAGGTTAGCTACGATGCTGAATATTTTTACGAGAAGTGAATTAAACGCATTCCGAATTACTTTTTTACTTCTTATTGAGAATGTAGAAAAAAATTTAAGTCTAGCAATCGAAATGCCTTCGATAATTTTCATAATGCGTTATGACGTTTTAACGTGATTTTTCGCATAACGCCTTTTTTTCGAGTCAGATTTTTTAAGTTAATTATGTGCCAGTAAAATTTGAGCCTGGTAGCATCGCTCCACGAAAAAAAGTTCATTTTTATTGATTACTTTTTTCGTAAGGTGTTATCAGAGTACACATATTCATATCCATAACCGTATCCATATCCAAACACACTTTTTACTAAGCCTCTTGATCTAACACCGTTAAATACGATCAAAGCACTTTTTAGTGCTTTGACTTTAATATTCTCATCGAGCAGCTGCAAAATTGTCTTGGGTGTTTTTCCATGTCTCACTACAAATAGGGTGGAATCACAGAAGGGGGAAATTATAAAGGCATCAATAACCGGATCCACGGGTGCAGTGTCTACAATGATATAATCAAATGCCTCGCGAAACCTGTCAAAGAGCTGCGCCAGGTCTCCATTCATTAATATCTCTGTCGGATTTGCCCGGTTCTTTCCAGCTGCAATAAAATATAAATTTGCTGTTGGCGTGCGACGGACGATATCGTCAAAGGCAACATTCCCTGTCAGAAATTCAGCGACGCCTGGAAGATTGGACGCATTGTAGAAATGAGATAGACGCGGATTACGCAGATCAATGTCTACTAACAAAATTTTCTTATTTGATCGCGTCAGACTTGTTGAGAAATTTAGGCTAACAAAACTCTTTCCTTCTCCGGCTATTGCTGAGGTAACCATTATCACTTTTTTAGGCGTTTCGCCAAACAACCCAATGGCAGCACGCAACTGCCGGAACTGCTCTGTTAAATGAGGCCTCTTTGGATTGTCCATAACCAAATACTCTTTCAATCCAGTATGAGATATTTCAGCAGCTATGGGGATTTTTGTTGACGATTCAATTTCGGATCTGAAAAGCACTTTACTATTCAGTAACTCTTTTTTTGTAACCCAGGCGATTCCTAAGAAAAATGCAAAAACGAACGCTCCTCCATAAATTATTCCTTTTTTAGGAGCAATCGGAAAGATCGAAGATTCTGCCATGTCAACTAAGCGACTGTCGCCCTCACTGGATGCGTAGGACAAAGCAGTTTCTTCACTTTTTTGCAACAGAAACGTGTAAACGCTGTTTTTTATAGCCTGCTGACGGCTGGCTTCAAGCAGTTCCCTCTCTTGTCGGGGAATTGTTTCAAGTACCGATGCATATTTTTCATTTGTCGATGTCAGATTTGCACGGCCCGCGATTAGACTGGACCTTTGGTTACGGATATTCTCAATGATACCAGGCCGCATATTTTCAATTTCGTTTTGCAGTGACAAAAGAAGCGGATTATTCTCAGCTGTCGTTTTTTTCAAACGTTCATATTGTATCTCGGATTCATACAGTTTTTGAATAAGAGCAGAAAGCCTTGAATCATTGAGGCCTACAGTAGAAGGAACAATTCGTGTAGAATTCTTTTTGCTGAGAACATAGTCCTCAATTTTGCGCAGTACTGCTAATTGCATATTAATATCAGACAATCTCTGATCGTTATCACCAACATTTTTCAGAAACAATTTTCCCTGTTCACTAAGATCCACTATTCCTCGTGTCGATTTATATTGTTGTATGCTCAGCTCCAAAGAATCGAGATCACGTTCCATCAGACTTATTCGGTCTTCCAGAAATTTTAAGGTGCTAACTGCCAAAGTATTCTTATCATTTAATGCCGCGTTGTTGTATGATTTGATAAGTGCATTTAGGATATTCTCCGCGCGCTGTGGTACAACATCCTTTATCGATAAATTAACAACTGTAGAAAGTTTACTTGAAGGTTGAACATCAAGATTTTTTATCAAACCATTTGTTATCTCACGCGGGTCAAACAAAGAAAAATAAAAAGGGCCACTGCCTTTATTTATCAAATGAGGATTCTTCACAAAACGAATCTCGCCATGAGAATAAGAGATCCACTCATTTAAGTTATAAGCCTTGCCGTTGAAGCTAATTATCTCCTTCGGTTCATCATATTGAAATTTTAGTAGTTCTGCTTCCTCAATTTTGCTTACATCTTTAACCTCGACCATAATAGGGCAGGAAGTATATGCTGGCACGGAAGAAAAAAAACCTTCCTCAAAAACCGGAGAAAAAAGATGAAGAATCTCCGCTGTCTCTCGCACCAATGTTTTCGACTTAATAACTTCTATCTCATTTTCGACGATTTTTTTTGAGGTATATATATCGAAAGATTCGACTGCTCTTGGATCTTCGACACCTTTCTTTGCATCATTGATTAAGATTGTTGCAGTTGCTTCATAAACGGGATTCGTAATTTTTAAGTAAACCCAGGCGGCCGTCATCGTCAGAATAGACAAGCCAAAAAATAGAGGCCAGTATGGAAAATACCGGAACATCAGCAACTGGAAAATGCTCTGCTGTTTTGGGATGATTTTATTTTTTGATTTCAATTTTGAAGACTTTCAGTTAATATCTATCAAGCGCAATAATCCCAAACGACATAATACTAAACACCACCGGTAACCATTGGTATACCGTCCTTGTACTTGCTACTTTTGGCTTATTTGGTTCAGCATAAACGACATCATTTGATTTGAGATAGTAATATGGTGAAGTCAATAAGTCGCTTGAGTTCAAGTCAATCCGTTTAACAATACGCTGGCCATTCTCCTCTCGAATTACCATCACGTTGTCGCGACGGGCATAAACAGTTAAGTCCCCTGCGAGCGCCAACGCCTCCAGCAACGAGATCTTTTCACTTGGAACCGTTACTACGGTCGGTCTGGCAACCTCCCCCATAACAGAGACTCGGAAATTCAAATAACGAATGTCAACGATGGGATCAACCAACAATTTCTTATTTAATAACGCCTTCGTTAATTGTCCTTTCAACTCCTTCTTGGTCAATCCTGCGGCCTTGATAGTTCCAAGAATGGGAAACTCGATAAATCCCTGCAAATCCACCAGATAGCCGGTGGCCTGCGTTGTAGTTGACGTAGTGGTGTAACTTAACGTTGTGGGAAGATTCGGTTTATTAAAAACATCTGTCGCTTCTGGATTCAAGCTGCTCACAGAAATACTTAAAATATCGTTTGGTCTAAGCACTGGCTCCAGATCTGAAGAACCGGCAGGAAGTGTTGTGTCCCCTATATTATTAAAATAAACTGCTCGTTTTGTATTAACGCAGGAAGAGCAAAATCCAATAACGAATACTATTATAAAAATCCTGTACTGACTCCTAAATTGCCGTAAAATCATAAATTTCCGTGAAAGGATTTAAAGGTAAGAAATCTCATTCAATACCCTAAAGAGAATTTTCACGATTCGGCCTCCCATTACATCTTTTGTGCCACCTTAATTAAGACAATGTTGTATTGTGAGTTACCGGTAGGATGAAATGTCTGAATATCACTATATCCCGGGTTGGCATTCCTTGCGAATAAAATTGACTTTCTTCAGCGGGCCTTTATGAAGACGTTCACAAACAATTCGTTGCTCGAAAGCTCTACTGCAAACTATCCAACACCAACACCCAATCATTCTGGTCAGGGGTTTTAAAGGGTATGGTTTGGGGATGTTTATAACTTCCGATGGAGTGCCATACGCCGTCTCTTGGATTGTACCAACTGGCCTTTACTGCCTTGCCTTTTAGGCTGCCGGTGTTGATTTTGAATGTTCTACCGGAAGGGATATACGCAATGATAAACTTACCCTCCTCATCGGAACAGGCAACGGCATAGTCGTTTTGAGCATATACCCCTTGGCCCTCAACAATTATTTTTGAAGTCGAGTCAGGGACGATTCTATACCACGGTCTGGAGTGAAACAAAGTAAAAAAATGCTGAAGTGAATTACCTCCTGGTAGTTCCAGGAAAGTTTTCCAGTTGACAGGAAAGTTCCACATCGGAGTGCCATAAGCGTTTCCTGCGCCTCCTGAAAGTACGGACCAATATGCCTGCTTTCTCGCCTGCACAGCTGAACCCCAGGCATCATGTTCCCCTTCGTAAGTTGATTCGCCAAGGAAAAAAGGTTTTACCGGTGTTTTGCCATATTCCTTGAAGTTCACTTCATAAACATCAGGCTGATTTTTATTCCAAGCTTTATTAAATCCTCTGAAGTAGGTATACGTCATTACCACATCAAGCCAGCTAG
>DASQTN010000550.1:0-3855 GCA_035641895.1 Chryseolinea sp.
AGTTATTGCCCCATTCTAAAGTCGTCAAAACCTTTAACACCGCGTTTGCTTTAGACCGGTTGACACCAAAAAGTATCTGTAATTTTGCCGATTCATTTATCGCCGGTAACAACGGAGCGGCCGTCGATACCGTTGCCGAACTTGTTCGAAGTGCGGGATTTAATCCGATACCTATCGGTGATCTTTCGGCCAGCCGGATGTTGGAGCGAATGCAACTTAAAATAGCGGAGCAGCCAGTTAAAGCTAAGTCCCGGTGGTTGACTTGGTGGAAGGACAGGAAGGATAGCTAGTACGTTGGATTTATTGTTGTTGTATGGCGGAACGAAGGTTGCTTTCGAGATGTGGAGAAAATTTTGAAAGAAATTCACTAAGGGCCAATGACAACGATGGGTGTTTCATGACATTGGCCCTTTTTTAGCTTGATTTAGTTTTCTTCACCGATGAATGGCGCCTGTCTGTAAAACCGCTCGTCCGTCAGCTGTTCAACAAGAAAATTAGCGATTCCCCCAGCCGTTATTTTGGTTGTCATACAGTCCTGGAGACTTATTATAACAGGATGTTTTGCCTCTGTAAATTCTATCATTGGCACCCGTGTCAGGGTCCAGTCTAAGGAGCTTAGCATTAGCGCACTATATGCTCGTTGCCTGTCTTCGTGGATTAAGGGGAATTGTGCTTTCATCCAATCCGTTGCGAGAACCGTTTGACCGCTTTTTTTATCATGCGGTGTGTCAATATTTATTCCTCCTACCAGAATATATCGACGAATGTTGTGCCTGCTCATCGCTTGTAAAATGTTGCAGGTTGCGGCAAAAGCAACCAGCGGTTGGTCTTTTCGTTGACCAATCGTGCTGACAACCGCATGTGAATTTTTTAGTAATTCATCTATGTCTGCCGCGTTCGTTGCGTCGCCTTTAGCGATTTCAACAAGGGGAGAATGGAACTCAAAATTTTCAGGATTTCTTAGGAGGACCTTTAATCTGTATCCTTTGTCGGTTAATTTAGATATCAGAAATCTCCCTGTCCTGCCACCGCCTCCGAGGACGGCTATTGTTTTTATTTGACTCATTTTCTTTATAAAATTTAATACTCGTTTATGGTGCGTCCCTTCCGGGGATGCATCGATTTCAGAATCGCAAGATTCTTAACAGCAATAAATATTTATAAAGAGATTTTGATAACATAAATGTAAGCAAACTCCGTCAACAAAGACAAGGCCCCAGTTTTTTAGAAGTTATGATATTGCCCCGAGCAGGGCTTTGCTAACCTGTCGAAGCCTTTGACTGCGTCTGCGCCCAGGGTTTCCCTCAAGGGCACTGTAATTGACCATTCTAAATGCTAAATCACATTAGACTGGAATCACGGTCCGTTCCATTGCACGCGCCCTTCCATATTGTCTTGAGCTGGCTTCATTAAGGTCGTTTTATGTTTCGAGTCAAAGTTTTTTACTTTTGGACTACCATGAATAAAAATTTTAGTCAGAATGAGCGCGACTTGGCCAAATTAGCCGGCTTCTTTAAGAAGCAAAGTATTAAGTTAATGGAGCAGGGTATGTTGGGTGAAGAGCACAAGAAGGTGCAGGATGCAGTAGATCGTTTCCTTGAGCACTTGAATAATCATGTGGACATGCGCGCTTTTATTCTTGAGCAACGCGAATACCTTAGTAAGTTGGTAAAGGATAATGCGCGATGTCCGAAATGTCAAACGAGTGACAAACTAAAGGTAGTCGGCGTAGAAAAAAATGAAAAAGGGTGGAAAAGTAATCGATATAAATGTCGAAAGTGCAACATCGAATTTACATGGAACATGCCTAACAATCCCTGGCACATGATGGAATACATCGAAGAAATGCTGCGCCAGATGCGGACGAAAGTACAAAGTAATGACGTTGATACTAACGACGAAGCGACAGAGGCCATTAACACGATGCAGCAGAACCTTGATAAGCTGAAGCCCGTTGTTGATGCGCATGATAAGGACTTTCAGGAATTACAGGCGCGCGAACAGGAAATGGAACGGCTTCTACATGAGTTCAAAAATTCTTTGATGATTGAAAAAATCAAAATGGATACCTGGGAAAACAAACAAAAGCTGAAAAGCAAGGAATGACATTGTTGACGGTTTCAGATATTTCAAAAACGGGACTTGGCAATTTTAAATTGCAACGTATCACCTTTTCACAACGGAAAAATCAAAAAATTGCGCTCGCTGGCGAAACTGGCTCCGGTAAAAGCACGCTGCTTAAAATTATCGCTGGACTTGAGCAAGCCGATAGGGGCGACGTTGTTTTCAAAACCAGGATTGTTAAAGGTCCTGCAGAAAACTTAGTGCCGGGACATCCCGGCATCGCTTATTTGTCACAGGATTTTGAGCTCCCGAAATTTCTTAGAGTGGAGCAGATTCTTTCATATGCTAATAACTTAACTGAAGCGGAAGCAAAAACGCTGTTTGATGTATGTGAAATCTCCCATTTATTGGATCGAAAATCAGACGAACTTTCAGGGGGAGAGCGTCAGCGTATTGCGCTGGCAAGATTACTCATTGGTTCGCCCGAGCTTTTATTACTCGATGAGCCGTTCTCGAACTTGGATATGGTTCACAGAAATACTTTAAAGAATGTCCTTGAGAAAATTTGTAAACACCTTAAGATCACGTGTATTCTTGTTTCGCATGAGCCAGCAGATGTTCTTTCCTGGGCTGATAAAATTATCGTTATGAAAAGTGGAGAAATTGTGCAGGATGGTTCTGCAAAAAAGATTTATCGCATGCCTGTGAGTGAGTATGTCGCCGGGCTGTTCGGCAATTATAATTTACTCGACGGTGCGAATGCGCTGTCCTTAATAGAGCGTTGGGGAATGAAGGCGACAAAAAAAAGGCTTTTGATCAGGCCGGAAAATTTGAAAATTGTAACAAAGAAGCACAACGCTGTGCCTGGAAAAGTAGTCGCCGTGAGCTACTTTGGAAGCTATTATGAAATCAATGTAAAAGTTGAAGAGCTTAATATTCTTATACGAAGTAAGAAGAATAAGGCTAAACGGGGTGACCGTGTTTACGTTAAATGTTCGTCGGGCGACGTTAATTATTTAGACTCCTAACACTGTCGTGGTTGGTGTATCACTCCACAGAATGACATTCGATGTTCATCGCTAATTGAGAAAATGGATTACAGATATTTTTTCAAACCGGTGAATTTCCCACGGACGATATTGATAAGATACACGGTTTATGATTTCAGCCATTGTGAATACCTCATACACTGAGTAGGGATTGACCCCGGCCATGCGATATCGTTTAATTCTTTTCATAGCAATGATTCGTTTTAAATTTCTATTCATTGTTCTCACCTTTGTCGAACCTAAAAAGTTGGTCTTTCAAAACGACCTTTGTAGGGAGTAAAAAATTCTGATATCCGAAGATAATACCCTGTAATCTGGATTGAAAAACGCGGCATAATTTGCGGCTCCGCGGTATGTAATGAACCCTAATGTATACACAATTTCATTGACTGATTCGGAAAGCTGTGTGATGTGGAACGCAGATTAGCCGCCGAATTCGTCGGGGAAAATTATTATTGTCCGGCTGGACGGCTGATAAACCCTAAATACCAAAACACGAATTTATTAATCGCATGTGTAAGTTTTATTTAAATGGATGGTCATTAAAAGTATTTTACATACATTTACGTAATTAATAAAGAGAATGAAAGGAACTAATCTTGGCGAATTTGAAGAATTGGTCCTGCTTACTATTGCAGCATTGGTAAACGACGCGTATAGTGTAGCCATATGCGATGAACTAACGTCTACCGGGAGGTCCGCCAAGTTGGGTGTTGTTCACGCTGTTCTTAATCGACTTGAA
>DASQTN010000551.1:0-2946 GCA_035641895.1 Chryseolinea sp.
ATTTGATCATAAATGGCGTTAGTGGCGATGTTCAACATGACTTGGTCTTGAATTCGTTGATAAACTCGCGTTTTGAAAAAAACAGTAAAGCAAGATTCAAACACTTGTGCGGCGAATACACCACGGCCACATCATTCGCACTTTGGTTGGGTGCTTCCATACTAAAAAAACAAGATGTGCCCAACGTGGTTAAAGTTCAGCCGTGGAATCAATCCGGTACGCTGAGAACCATTCTAATCGTCAATCAATACATGAACAAAACTTTCACGTTCATCTTATTAAAAGGTATTTTGGTTAATCAATCCGACGAATTGAACAGATCAAAAATCTAAAGACTCGAATTGTCGTATTTTTTTTTTATACATAGCTCCTAAGTGAACAGCGAGATATACTAAGGTTACTTATCCAATATGACCCGCCTGGAATAGCATTACTTTTAAGAAGCTGATTCGCGAATTAATTTTACTGACATATAGCCTAGAATTATCATTACAACAACGATAGCTGCCCAAATTATATTTTTATTGGTGAAAAAGGATTGCTGAACGATTATATCACTCTTCGCCACAGTTTGTACATCCCTGGGTTCAATTATTTTCACGTCGTTCGGAATACTGTCTTTAAAAAAAGCTAGGTCGTAGATTGGCGATTTAAGTGTAGGTTGGCCAAATCGAATGGTATAATGTGTATCCTTAATTAACCACGCAGTAAGATAACGATTCAACTGAAATGCCTTCACTGACGAAATATTTAATGGAGGATTGTCTTGGTTTTCAATTTCGATTAAATATTCCTGCCCTCGAATTTTCGTTAGCTCAATAATCGCTTTTCTTCCAGTTGTCAATTCAAAATTCTGAATCGGGTGGTAATACGTCACTCGTGTTCCATTCTTAGTCCCTACGCGCTTCTCAAAAAATGTTGCGTGTCTTCGATAGTACTTTACACCACTTACATCAATTTCCAACTTATCCACGAATTGAATGTTATTGAATAGCAGCTTCACATACGTCTTCTTTTGAATCGCACTATCATAGGAATTTATTGCGACAGGGAGGCTAGTAAACTTGCCATCCGCGGATTGATCAATATAGTATCCGGCCGTTACAATATTGAGGGGAGCATTTGTACTATCATTTATTTTAATTTGATAGAACTCATAATTACTCCACGGAAATCCGACAATTTCTAATTCCTGAGTGCCGTGATTATTGCGCGGCGCGTCCAGCATGAAATGGTCTTTAATGGCGAACCACGTTTTATTGTCATCACTTCCCGAGAGTGATGCTTCCCGACGGGCTTCAGCGTTCTTAATGATCAAATGAATATTATTGATGGGAGTTCGGTTGACATTTCGCAGCAGAAGGGTAGTGCAGCAATTTGAACTAAATTCCTTCTTTACGATTTCATATTCTACAAAATGATTGATGTGATACGTTGGTATTTCCCTCCGAAACAGGTAAGGGATCTCACGGCCCTGTGCATCAAAGATTCTTAAATCCGAAAAATCATTGTTTACATGCGCATTTATTGCCGGTGAAATCATGATGTTATAAAACCCATCGGCTTCTACGGGCGCAACAGTGGCTTCAGCTGAAAATGATTGGCCATGAGATTGCATGAAGCAAACTACCAGTACAGAAACAATAGTTAATCTCATACGTCGTTTCTGGTTGAGTCAATAGCCGGCGCATCTGCTAATAAAAGTTTTTTTAATCGTTGATACATAAAAGAAACTACCAGCAGAAGCAATCCCAATGAAATAAAGGCAGCAATTTTTCCTCCTTCTGAAATTCCCTTGATATCTACCAGGAATAATTTAAGCAGGGTGATTAAAAACAGGCTCAGTGATATAATCCGAAGGTGCTTAAGTTTTTTCTTTAGCCCTAAGGCAATCAAAGTAAACGAAGTGATACCCCACAATATCGGATAACCAATTTTATGATTTTGATTTAAAATGTGGTCCATTGAATCGCCGGGCGAATATGCTGAAATGACAACAAGGTGGTCCAACTCGGCACTGGCAATGAAGACAAAGAAAAACACATAGAACCATGAATATAGATTGTATGTCCTGCGGTTGAACTCTTTCAAAGCCCTTATCCGACTCAAACTTAATCCCACTACCAATAAAAGAAGGATCAAAAAAATGTAGTGAAATACAAATCCCAGCGAGGGCATAAGATCATTTACATAATCATTTCGCACGGTGAGAATCTGGTAGTGATAAAAGAACAAATAAGACAGCATGGCAACTACACCCAAAAATCCTAAGCCATTTTTTAAGTCCTGTGCTGCTGATAACCTCGAGGAGGACCAAAGCACCACCGCCAAATAAAACATGTTATAGCTTCCGATAATTATGTTTTGCGTGGCATAATCAAAGCCATGCTCAAACAATTGATATTGGAGTTCAAGAAAGTTTGCAATGTAAAGAAGGACTACGCCGCCTGCGATGAGCGCATATCTGTATAGTCTTACATTTTCTGAATTTTCTTTCGTTTCACGCTTAAGTAAAAAAATTGTGCACGCTATTGATGCCAGCGAAAACCAACTTGTGATATAGGCTTTGTTAAAAACAATATTCAGCTCCTGATCAGCGCCCTTGTAAAGTTGAGTCCAATCCATTAAAAGGCTCAGGACCATTAACGCGGTGATAATGATGGATGCCAGTTTCATCAACCTAATTCCGGACTTCTGTGATAGCCAAAGCAACAGAACTGCTTCAGCCGACCAAAACAGAGTAATGTAGTTGCCTTCCAATTGGATTGGTGCGGCCAAACTGACAAAGGTTAACACCAGTCCGATCAAGAGGAAAACCAAATTTTTGTCTACGCGCCCACTTTTATGGAGAGTGTAAGCGAAAATAAAATTGAATATGCCTAGGCCCGCCGTGAAAAGTCCCCTGTAGTCATTTCCAATTTCGTTGTTTAACAAAGCCATGCCGGC
>DASQTN010000552.1:0-17273 GCA_035641895.1 Chryseolinea sp.
AGCCCTTCAACGATTTTGCCATTTTTAATTTCTGCGATAATATTTTGGACAATGTTGTCCCATTGTTTTTGATCCACGATTTTACTTATGCCTTTATCAGCCATAACAATAACCTCATGTTCAAAAAAAGAAACGAAAATCATTATACCAGTCCGTTGCCGCGTATTAAAGACTTCTTCTTCGAGGAATGCGTTCTCAGCGGTTTGCCGCGTCACCAGATCCTGATACCGTCTTGCCACTAACATTCTTTTGACGCTATCAGAAAAATAGGGAAGTATCGCTCCTAAAACTCCACCGAGAATGACGACGAGCAAGATGAAAACCGGATCATAAAACAGAGTATTCACCGCATCTTTTATTACGAAACGATCCAACACAACCACCGTAATGAAAGTTAACGATGCGCCAATCAAACTGCCTTTATATAGGGCGATAGTGTAATCGCCGCTTCGGTCGACGATGACCGGAACGATTTCGCCGGAAATTTTTTCTTCGGCATTTTTTACCGCTGTCTTGATCCGTTCAAGATCACTTTCCTTAAGGCTCTGTCTTAAATTCATTCTTAACAGGTTTGCTCAAAGATAGGAAGGCGCTTTGAAAGTCAGGTGAAAAATTTGGTCACCCGGTTCAGTTCTCTAAGATATAACTGAATAGTGTTTTCCAACCCGAAATACAAGGCATCACAAATTAAGGCGTGGCCAATGGAGACTTCATCCAGATTAGGAATGTTTTGAGCAAAGAAATTTAAGTTTTCCAGTGATAAGTCATGGCCCGCATTTATCCCCAGTCCTGCTTCATAAGCAAGCGCAGCGCTCTCTTTATAAGGACGGATTGCTGCTTCTTTATTCCGTGGATATTCATGCGCGTATGGTTCTGTATAAAGTTCAACGCGGTCGGAATTAACTTTTTTTGCTCCCTCCACCATTTGAGGTATGGGGTCAACAAAAATTGACACCCTAACTCCAATTGATTTAATTTCCTCAACAACCTCTTTCAAAAATATTTCATTTGCTTTCGTATCCCAGCCAGCATTAGAAGTGATTGCCTGAGGTGGATCTGGAACTAGTGTTGCCTGTGCTGGCTTTACCTCGCGGATTATTTTTAGGTATCGGTCGTCCGGGTAACCTTCAATATTAAATTCCGTCTTCACAATATCTTTTAATGCAAACACATCGTTGTACCGAATGTGTCGCTCATCCGGCCGGGGATGAACTGTAATGCCTTGTGCTCCAAATCGCTCACAATCAACAGCGGCCTTTATCACATCCGGATTATTTCCCCCCCTTGCATTTCGGAGTGTAGCAATTTTATTAATATTGACGCTAAGTCTTATCATATGGTAATTTAAGATGGAAGAATATGGTTATAACTGATACGACAGATAATTCGTTACGGAATTTACACGAACTAAAATTACTATGAGCCTTAAACAACAAATTGACAATGATATCAAAAAAGCGATGCTTGCGAAACACAAAGAGGAACTTGAAGCATTGCGTGCCATTAAATCGTTGATCCTTTTAGCAGAGACTGACAAAAGCGCTGGTGGTGATGTTTCGGCAGAGACTGAAAATAAATTGCTTCAAAAAGCAGTTAAGCAAAGAAAAGAATCGGCTGATATTTTTACCCAGCAAGGCAGGACTGATCTGGCCGATAAAGAAAATTTTCAATTGGAGGTGATAAGCAGGTATTTACCAAAGCAGCTTTCGCAGGAGGAGATCGAGACAACATTAAGGGACATCATTGCACAGGTGGGAGCAACCGGTCCACAAGACATGGGCAAGGTTATGGGTACCGCTACGAAAGCATTGTCGGGTAAAGCAGACGGCAAGCTTATTTCAGAACTCGTCAAAAAATTACTTTCCTCTTGAGCATCGTAGACATAATCCTGATAATTTTAATTTTGGCTGGTGCCTACAGTGGATACAAGGACGGTACTGTTACATCTTTATTTTCCCTGATCGCGGTTGTGCTGGGGTTACTTCTGGGCTTTAAGCTGATGGGGCAAACGATGGTTATCATGTCCAACAAATATAATGTGGATGAAAAAGTTTTGCCGTATTTAGCATTCGGTGTGGTCTTTGTCATCATAGTAATTATCGTAAATGTGCTGGGTAGATTCATAAAAGCATCAATTGACAAACCTATTTTAGGAGTGGCTGACAAGATCATAGGCGCTGGCCTGGGAGCAGTTCAAACAACCTTCATGCTCAGCATTATGATATGGATAGCGGACTCATTAAGGATAAAATTCCCTGAGACATGGGTAGCAAATGCATGGCTACAACCGAAGGCGGCCAATTTTGCTCCTGGGGTTGCAAACTGGATGGGCGAATTTTTGCCGATTTTCAGAGATGTCTTGTAAGGCACGGCATAGGAAAATTTTTACTTGTAATTATTTTCCTTTACTTTCTAATTTGAGGTTATGACCCTTAAGATTAAAGAAGAGAACGGATTTAGATTTGTTGACGAAGGTCAAGGAGAAGTGTTGATCCTGCTCCACGGCCTGTTCGGGGCTTTAAGCAACTGGGAGAGTGTGGTCGATAAGTTTTCAAAGAATTATCGCGTCGTGATCCCAATGCTTCCGATCTATGAAATGCCGATCCGTGAAGCAGGGCTTGACGGCCTTCGGCTGTTTGTGGAAAACTTTGTTTCCCAAAAAAAACTTGATCGCATGATCTTAATGGGAAATAGCCTTGGTGGCCATATAGCGCTAATGTATACCTTGCAAAATGCATCCCGGGTAAAAAAGCTTATTTTAACCGGAAGTTCAGGTTTGTTTGAAGATTCTATGGGAGGCTCTTATCCAAAAAGGGGAAACTATCAATATATAAAGGAACGCGTTTCTTATACCTTTTACGATCCTAATGTTGCCACAAAGGAATTGATCGATGAGGTTTTTGAAATTACGAATAGCATTCCAAAATGCCTTAGAATTGTCGCGATTGCCAAATCAGCCCAACGAAACAATATGGCAGATGAAATACCTCGTATTAAGATTCCGACGTTATTGGTTTGGGGGTTAAACGATACTATTACACCACCCATGGTTGCTCATGAATTTAATCGCCTAATTCCTAATTCTGAGCTTAAATTCATTGATAGATGTTGTCACGCACCCATGATGGAGCACCCCGAAACATTCAACGAAATTGTGGAAGATTTTTTGCTTAACTCAACTAAAGTAACATGAACGTTTCCCTTCAATGATCGCAGAAGATTTAATCAACCACATGCTGCCTCCCCTTAAGGGAACCGACGATGCGCATAAGGCTATTGTATGGATGGAAGAATTTAGGTGCGCCTACATGCCAGTCGTTGACGAGGAAAAACTGTTGGGCTTTATTTCGGAAGAGATAATTCTCGAAACGAATGATATCGAGAAAAGGGTAAAAGATTTCGACCTCGTCGGTCAAAACTGCTACGTCCACTTAGATACCCACTTTTATGACATTTTAAAAATCGCTGCAAATAACAAACTGCAAATGGTGGCGGTGTTAAATCAGGAGCAAAACTATTGTGGGGTGATCACCATCCAAGATACCTTAACGTCTTTTGCGCAAACTGCAGCAGTACAGCTGCCGGGGGGCATCTTAGTTCTATCAATGAATCATGCTGATTATTCATTATCCGAGATAAGTCGGCTTATCGAGGAAAATCACGCTAAAATTTTAAGTAGCATTGTTAAGGAAGATCCCCTTGACTCCGTTAAGCTAAGACTGACACTGAAAATAAATCAACTGGATCTATCTCGAATTGTCGCTACACTCGAGCGTTTTGGCTATAAAGTGATTGGCCGTTATCACGAGACAAAACCCATCGGCGACGACCGGGAGCGTATCGATATGCTGTTACGCTACTTAGATATTTAACTCAAATACTGAAGTCGGCAATCTTACCTATCTATAATTTATTATAGATTTGGAATATATTCCCACTTCTATTGTTTGAAATGAAAATAGCAATCCATGGAAAAGAATTCAATCGCATAGTTGCTCCGCTTATTGCCCGGATATTCGAGATTCTTGTCCACCAGAAAGCTTCCCTTTACGTTTCGTCAAAATTTAGCCAATTTTTAAAACCTCCCCTTCCAGCGGAATTTAATGTCTACCACCCCGGCGAGCCATTGGACGATATTCAGTTATTCATAAGCATCGGGGGCGACGGCACGCTCTTGGAGTCGGTGACCCATATAGGAAAACTAGAAATACCGATCCTTGGAATCAATACAGGACGTTTGGGATTCCTTGCCACCATTAGCAAAGACAATACAGAGGAAGCTCTTCAAAAATTCCTGCTCGGATCATTTACACTTGATAAAAGAGCACTGTTGAAACTAGAGACCAACAAGGATATTTTTGGGCCGCTGAATTTTGCCCTAAACGATTTTACGGTGGTAAAAAAGGACTCATCGGCTATGATCACAATCCACACCTACATCGATGGCGAGTTCTTGAATTCTTATTGGGCCGATGGTATAATCGTTTCGACGCCGACGGGTTCCACGGGATACTCATTAAGCTGCGGAGGACCATTAATATTCCCTCGCTCCGGGAATTTTGTCATAACACCGGTTAGCCCTCATAACCTTACTGTGCGACCAATAGTTGTTTCAGATGCCTCTGAAATAACTTTTCAAGTCGAAGGGCGAAGCAAGAAATTCTTGGTATCCCTCGACTCGCGAGTGGCTTCGGTTGATTCATCGGTGAAATTGAAACTCACAAAAGCAGATTTCAAGGTCAATCTTGTTCAATTGGAAGGAACCCATTATTTTAAAACTCTCCGCCAAAAACTCAATTGGGGGCTAGACGTACGAAACTAGCCGTTAGGTTACCATTGTATGGTATTTGCAGATTAAGGCTAATTTTAGTGTCGCCATTTTTTGAACTTTCATGCTAGTTTGAATTTTTAGCGCCAGAGCAGATGAAAAAATCCGTCTACGTAATAGCCACATTGCTGCTGTTATTTTTTGCGACAGAATCCGTGGAAGCCCAAATGAAGCGGAAGTCAATCAAAAAAAATAACAAAAAAATTTCTAGTTACCGGGGAAAAAAGGAATGGTTTAGTAAAGAGAAACGGTACAACTCATTGGGGATCGCTCTGAACGCATTGAATTATTATGGCGATTTAGCACCGAAACCTAGTCGCTTCAGTACCGACATTTCATTTACAAGGCCAGCTATCGGCCTTTCTTATTCGCATCGCTTTGGACCCAGATACGCCGTTGTTGGTACCTTCATGTATGGCGCTTTAAAAGGTGCTGACGCAGAGTCGGCCGACGTTAACGACCTCGGAAACGGACTTTATAGATACCAGCGCAATCTTTCTTTCAGGAACAGGATTAAGGAATTATCAGTAGTCGCTAGTTTCGATTTGTTTTCCAACATGGCTACCTATATAAGCCGCGTAAAGTGGACACCATACGGTTTTCTCGGAATAGCTTGCTTCTTGCACAACCCACAAGCGCAGGCGCCACAAACGGACTTACAGGGAAATCCACTGCCGGACGCTGGTAAATGGATTGATCTTCAGTCGTTGGGAACCGAGGGACAAAAAGCTACGCTTCTTGAAAGTGATGTCAACCATGGTATAAAATCGTATAAAAAAATCCAGGCAGCTATACCATTTGGAATCGGTGCTCGTTTCAGATTAAATGAAGTTTTCGATTTATCAGCTGAATTAGGTTTCCGGTACCTCTTTACTGATTATATTGATGACGTTAGCCAAAACTACGTAGATTTGGGTGTCTTTGGCAATGACGAGTTGGCGAAGGCTATGTCTTATCGAACTAATGAGGTTGTAGATCCAAATTTGCTTCAGCCAACGCAAACGAGGAATGGACAGACTTATAATCTACTACCTGGATACGGACAGGAGTATGTTGATAACAAAAGGGGAAATGGCAATGACAAGGATACGTACATGGTAACCACTATCAGATTGACTTATATCTTAGGGAAAACCTTTCATCGAGCTAAATTCAGATAATGCATTGCACCTTTAAAAAACCTCTTCTCGTTCTCGTTCTCGCATTTTTTCTTACTTCATCTTCAACAGCACAGCGATCGGAAATTGGTTTCGGGCTAGGGACCTTAAATTATACTGGTGATCTTGTCAGAACCTATAATTTTAAATACTCTAAGCCTGCAGGCACTGTTTTTTACCGTTCGAATCTCAGCAAGGTTGTAAGTTTTCGGGCCGGTATAACCGCCGGCAAGATTGGTGCTAGCGATGTGCCGATCGATCCGTTTGCCGCTAAACGAAATGCCTCCTTTGATTTATTTTTGCTGGAAGCCTCCACAGTAATGGAGTATCATTTTTTGAACTGGAGGGAGACAAAAAGATTTGTACGATTTACACCCTACCTCTTTGCCGGGCTTGGAATTTTTGGCATTTCAGGCGACGCGGAAAAAAATGCCGAGTACAGTAACGTCCAGGCCTCTATCCCGTTTGGCGCAGGGGTTAAATATATCTATAACCCTAAGTGGTACTTGTCGCTTGAGTTCGGAATACGGAAAACTTTTTTTGACTACCTGGATAATATTTCGGCCGGCGATCCTCGTGATAAAAACTATCAGTACGGTAATCCCAATGATAACGACAATTATTATTTTCTTGGCATTACCTTGACGCGCACATTTTATAACATTCCGTGCCCGACTAATCCTTACAAATAATCATTTCGGTTGTCCTTTTAAAATGGCTATCCGCGATACGGATATCTTTTACTAATTTTGCGCCCTTGTGAAGTCTTATAAGGAACATATCGACTTTAATAATTTGCCCCGACACATCGCCGTTATTATGGATGGCAATGGAAGATGGGCAAAGAAAAAAGGAGCAATGCGCATTTTTGGGCATAAGAATGCAGTTCAGGCGGTCAAGGATGTAACGGAGGGGTCCGGCGAACTGGGGATTAAATATCTGACCTTATATGCTTTTTCTACCGAAAACTGGAATCGTCCAAAAGCCGAGATAGATGGCTTGATGGAGCTCCTGGTGAGTACGCTGAAACAGGAGATCAAGACCCTGATGGATAATCAGGTGAAATTGATAACTATAGGTGAAACCGCTAACCTTCCACCGGATTGTCAGAAAAACCTGGCTTGGGCTATTGACCAAACGAAAACTAACAGCGGCCTTACCCTAATATTAGCGCTTAGCTATAGTGGCCGTTGGGAAATCGCTAAAGCTGCAAAGGCATTGGCTTTGGAAGTGGAGCAGGGTAAAATCAAGGCAAGTGAAATAAATGAACGTCTTCTCGAAAACTATTTACAGACTTCCGGCATCCCAGATCCTGAGCTGTTAATTCGCACGAGTGGCGAGTTAAGGGTCAGCAATTTTTTACTATGGCAAATTGCTTACACTGAATTATATATCACACCCACACTTTGGCCAGACTTTAGAAAAGAACACCTGTACGAGGCCATCTGGTCTTATCAGCAGCGTGAGCGTAGATTTGGAAAGACAAGCGAACAATTGAACCCTGTAAGTCGATGAAGAGAGTTTTATTTCTGGCTATCATTTTGAGTATCACCGCAGATAGCTGGGCTCAATTCAGAAGAAATCGCACCGGAGGCGCGAGCACACCTTCTGAGAGTAATTTGAGCTATACAAATCCCGCCGAATACATCATTGGAGGAATCGAGGTCACTGGATTGTCTGTCCTTGATAAGAACGCCATGGTTTCTTTAACCGGGCTCAAGGTTGGTGACAAAATCAAGATTCCAGGAGATGCAATCTCGAACGCAATTCGAAGCCTATGGAAACACGGACTGGTAGGGGACGTTACCATCAAAGTTGACAAAATAGAGGGGCAAAATGTATTTCTGAATATCAATCTGGCAGAACGACCCAGGTTGACCGGGTTTTATTTTACAGGTATTTCAAAATCTCAGGAAAGTGGACTAAAGGAAGATCTTAGTCTTATCAGAGGAAAAATTGTAACCGATGCAATGGTTAGAAATACGGAGACAGGTGTCAAAAAGTATTTCGTAAAAAAAGGCTTTTTGAATACGGAGGTCAAGGTTGTTCAGGAAAAAGATACTTTAAATAAAGATGGGATTCGTTTAAGAATTAATGTGAATCCAAAATCGAAAGTTAAAATCAATGAGATCTCATTCGTGGGGAACACAACTATTTCGGATGCGAAACTGCGAAAGAAGATGAAAAAAACGCACGAGCGTCCCCGCTTTTCTATTCATCGCGCCATTCTCAACGAAGTGTTCCACTTAAATCCAAAGGAGTTTTTTGATTCCAGCTTTACCGCTGGAAAACCCGAAATACAGGAATTTATCAATGACAATGTGAAATTAAACATGTTCAGTGGTTCAAAATTCATTAAGACCGACTATGAGGATGACAAAAAGAAGATTATTGAATTTTATAACACTAAGGGTTATCGCGATATAGAAATTTTATCGGATACGATATACGCGAATAATTCCAACACCATCAACATCGATTTCAAAATTTCTGAAGGTCCAAAGTATTATTTCCGGAACATCATCTGGACTGGTAATTATATCTATACTGACAGGCAATTAAGCTCTGTCCTTGCTATCAGTAAAGGCGACGTTTATAACAAAGAGTTGATTGACAAAAAACTCCAATTTAACCCGAAAGGCATGGACATCAGCGGCCTTTACATGGATGATGGTTATTTGTTTTTCCGGATAACGCCGATCGAAGTTGCTGTCGAAGGAGATTCGATAGATGTTGAAATGAGAATTTTCGAAGGAGAGCAGGCCACTATTAATGAAGTCACAATTTCAGGTAATGATAGAACTAGCGACCACGTGATTCGACGGGAATTGAGCACTATTCCCGGGCAGAAATTCAGAAGGTCCGACATCATACGCACGCAACAGCGACTAGGTCAGCTCGGACATTTCGCTCCCGACAAGATCAATCAGAATCTTGTGCCTAATCCCGCGCAAGGTACTGTGGATATCGAATGGCAAGTTGAAGAACAATCGAACGATCAGGTGGAATTGTCAGGTGGATGGGGAGGTTATTATGGCTTCGTTGGAACGTTGGGCTTGACTTTCAATAATTTTTCACTGCGCAATGTGCCAAATCTCAAAGAATGGAATCCATTACCAAGAGGTGACGGACAACGGCTTTCATTGCGCCTGCAGGCCAATGGTAGATCTTTCCAGAGTTACAGTTTTTCATTTTCAGAACCTTGGTTAGGGGGAAGAAAGCCGCACTCACTTAGCGTGAGTTACGTCCACTCGCAATCTCGGTATGCGGGAATTGGTGCCACCAGTTATAACGATCTCAATTCGACACTCAAGGCCGACAACATTTCAGTTGGATTAGGCCGCGCTTTGGAATGGCCGGACAACTACTTTACGCTAACAAATTCGCTTGGGTATGCAGTGTATACATTAAAGAATATTGATTACGGGTTAGGATGCAACAATTGTACGTCTTACGCGCTAACCTTTAATACAACCCTGGCCAGAAATAGTGTCGATAATCAGATGTACCCGGCGCAAGGCTCTAACATTTCTCTAAGTGTGACACTAACGCCTCCGTATTCCTCGTTTAATGATATCAACTACGCGACAGCAAGTCCTGAGGTAAAAAATAAATGGCAAGAATATCATAAATGGATGTTTGACTGGCGTCAATATCTACCTTTAGATAACAAAAAGAAGTTAGTGCTTGAGGCGAAAGCCCACTTTGGCTTCCTGGGTGCTTATAATCAAAGTAAAACTGGCATCGGGCCTTTTGAACGCTTCGTTTTGGGAGGAAGTGGTTTGGCCGGAGGCTTTAATTCATTTGTTTTAGGAAAAGAAGTGATAGGCCTTCGCGGTTATCAGGATAACCAAATCACGCCACCATCTTATCAGGTCGGTAACAGTACATCGCAACAAGGCGGTATTGTCTACGAGAAAATCGGGCTTGAGCTAAGATACCCGGTAACAACCGGAAACGCGGCTACGATTTATGGATTTGTGTTTACAGAGGCCGGAAATAACTGGGGTACGTACGAAAATTTCGATCCGTTTCAGCTTTATAAATCAGCGGGTCTGGGAGCTCGAATTTTTATGCCGGCGTTTGGGTTAATTGGGCTAAATTGGGCCTATGGGTTTGATAGGGTGCCAGGAACGACCGATGTGAGCGGATCGCAATTCCACTTTACGATCGGGAACCAAATCAGATAATATGAGATTTTATTTAATTACAATATTTTTTCTCATTTTCGGCCTGAATTTTGTCAACGCTCAGAGGTTCGGCTACATTGACACCGATTTTATTCTGAACAAAATGCCGGAGTACAAAAAGGCACAGGATGAAATTAATCAGCTTTCGCAGGCTTGGGAGAAAGAAGTGCAGGACATGCAGAAAAAGATTGAAGGCATGTATGCCGCGTTTCAGGCAGAACAAGTCCTGTTGACCGAGGAAATGAAAAAAGAACGAACTGATGCTATTCAGAAAAAGGAAGCTGAAATGAAGGAGTATCAGAAAAAAGTGTTTGGATTTGGCGGGTTGTTTTTTTTGAAAAAACAAGAACTAATAAAGCCTATCCAGGATAAAGTTTGGGACGCAGTAGATAAAGTGTGCAAGGAGAACAGCCTGGCGATTATGTTTGATAAGGCTGGGGAACTTGTGATGATTTATACTGACCCGAGACACGATTATACCGATTTTGTACTGGACCAATTGGGTTTAGGAGACCCTAATGATAAGATTAAAAACTAAATTTGAATTACGAGATGAGAAAACTTGTTTTGCTTGCGGTGATGGGATTATTAGCATTTGTTTCCCATGCACAGACTGCCTCTGTTAAAGTTGGCTACGCCGATGTGGACTATATTTTTAATCAAATGCCTGAGCAGAAACAAATTGATACGGACCTAAAATCCCTGCAAACTCAGCTCAAAAATCAAATTGATACCAAGTATCAAGATTATCAGAAAAAGCTTCAAGATTACCAGGCTAACTTGAATAATATGATTGACGCTGTAAGGGCCAATACAGAACGCGAGCTTGTACAGATGCAGCAGAATATTGAAAAACTTCAACAAGATGCTCAGACAACCGTGCAAACTAAACAGAGTCAACTTATGGAGCCAGTCTTCAAAAAAGTTGGCAAGGCTATCGAAGATGTAGCTAAAGAAAACGGTTTCACGTTTATTTTGAGTCAGCAAATTGGAGGACTGGACGTAATTTTGTACGGAGATGAAAAGATGGATGTCTCTGATCTTGTGCTTAAAAAATTAGGCGTTACTCCAAAACCAGCAGCAGCAGCACCCGCGGCCCCTCCGAAATAATATAGTTTTATATATTACACAAAAGCCTTCTGATTTCGGAAGGCTTTTTTGTTTATGCTCACATCTAAGGAAATCGTATATTTTATGCCATGATAACTCCTCCATTGTTAAAAGCTGGCGACAAGATTGGAATCGCCGCTACGGGACGAAAGGTAAATGTCAGCAACCTCGAATTAGCACATAAAATTTTTATCTCGTGGGGAATAAATGCAGTTCTTGGACCGAATGTTTATAGCAACACTCACAGCTACCTTGCAGGCTCTGATGGCGAGAGACTATCGGACTTTCAAGAAATGTTAGACAATCCCGAGATCAAGGCTATCGCGTGCGCACGGGGTGGCTATGGTACGACGCGGATTGTTGATGCTTTGGATTTTTCTTCTCTTTATGAGCATCCAAAATGGATCATTGGATTTAGCGATGTTACCGCGCTTCATTTAAAACTTTTTAAGGCGGGAATAAAAAGTATTCATGGAACAATGCCTTTACTTTTTTCAGATCCGCAAAGCAGTTCGTCAATAGAGAGTCTAAAGAGATGCCTGTTTGGTGACGGTAATATTTTGGCTACCAATCCTTCTTCCAACAATAGAATTGGTAAAGTTACGGCACCGGTTATTGGGGGAAATTTATCGCTGATCGCTGATTCAGTGGGAACTTCGTCAGATCCCGATACCGATGGAAAAATTCTCGTGTTAGAGGAGATTGATGAGTATAAATACAAGATAGACCGGATGCTCATCCATCTTAAACGTAGTGGAAAACTTGATAACCTTGCCGGACTAGTCGTGGGTTACATGACCGATATCAAAGATCCTCAACTTCCTTTCGGAGAAACGATTGAAGAAATTGTTGTGAGTAAGCTAGAGAAGGCGAATTATCCAGTCGCATTTAACTTTCCAACTGGACATGAGAATCCAAATCTCGCGTGGGTTCACGGGTCTACGATGACGCTCGATGTCGCAACGACGGGTGCGCAACTTTCACCGATTTTCCAAATCTGAAGAGATGGCTCGTGCTGCAACAAATGCTGTACTCCAGGCATTCTGAAAATTAAATCCGCCGGTCTCACCATCGATGTTCAACACCTCGCCGGCGAAATATACATCCTGGGTTTTTGCGCTCGCCATAGTTTCAAAATGGACCTCTTTCAAATCAACGCCGCCGCAGGTCACAAATTCTTCCTTAAATGTCGTCTTTCCTTTAATTTGAAATGGACAACGAATCAAAAACTCAACTAATCTATTAATCTGTTTTTTTGATAATTCAGCCCATACCTTTTCCTCATCAATTTCCGCCAATGTGCATAGGCGTTGAGTGAGTCGTTGTGGTAAAGACATCAAGGTATTCGAAATTACTTTTTGTTTTCCTTTGGATGATTTGTATTCTGTCAAGGCTGCCCTGAGTTCTTCCTCCTTGGTCTGGTCCAGCCAGTTCACCAAAGCGGTGAATGTGTAGTTGCATTTATAGAGATATTCTGCGGCCCAAGCGGACAATTTTATCACAGCGGGCCCGCTTAGGCCCCAATGGGTTATCAATACCGGTCCGCGTTGAAAAAATTTCGTTGTTGCAATTCTTACTTCAGCATTTGCAGCTGACACCCCCATTAAATCTTTGAAATTTTTTTCCGAGTCGTTGAATGTAAACAAAGAAGGAATGGGTGAGTGAATTGTATGGTTTATTGCAGCGATGAAATCATAGGATTGATTGTTGGGCGATCCCCCCGTCGCGATTAAAATTTTTTTTGCCTTATAAATCGTGCCGTCGCCACAGGCAACTCCCAATGCATTTGACTCACGCCCTATCGCTGTAACCATCTTTCCCAACTCAATTTTGATCTGCAACGACCGAGCTAGGGACATGAAGCATTCGATAATTGTTATCGATGAATCCGTAATGGGGAACATTCTTCCATCAGCTTCAGCTTTTAACAAAACTCCTTTTGAGGCGAACCAATCCACTACGTGTCCAGCATGAAATGTTTTAAAAAGGTTTTTCAGCGATTTTTCACCCCGCGGATAGTGGTGCGCCAATTCAAATGGGTTGAAACAGTTGTGCGTCACGTTGCAACGCCCGCCTCCGGAAATCCTTACTTTCGATAAAACTTTATTTGATTTCTCAAGAATTAAAACGTTCAGACCCGGCTTTGTCTCAGCTGCCTGGATTGCGCCAAAAAAACCCGCGGCACCCCCACCTATAACAATTAAATCGAACTGCATTTCAATAGTTGAACGTTCATGCATCTAAAGTCATCTTCCAGCGTAACATGACAGGCGTTTATTAAATTTGTCATTAACCATAAATAAATCCATTGATCGATCGGATATTGTCGCCAGAGGTTCAATCGTTCATCAAGGAGCATTACCAGGATGATCTCAACGATCTGCGTCTTAAATATAAGACCATATTTGATATGCCGGCCAACGTAGTCGTAGATCAAATTTCAGGAAGAAAAAAAGCCAAAGAAAAACTTCCTTCCTGGTATGCGCATAAAGATATTATTTATCCACCCTCCTTAAACCTGGAGCAATCCTCGTCGGAAAGAACCGCAGAATACAAAATGAGAATTGTCAAAGATCTGGATGGCATTGCGAAGGGCCACTCAAGATTGCTTGATCTCACAGGAGGGTTTGGAATAGATAGTTTTTTCCTTGGCAAAACTTGCAAAGAATTGCACTTTGTCGAACCAAATGCAGACCTGCTTCAAATTGCAAGCCATAATCATCATGTGTTGGGCAGTACTGATTGCAAATACTACAATGCAACCGCTGAGGAATTCCTTAATTCAAGTTCACATCCCAGGACTTTTAACCTTGTTTATATCGACCCCTCTAGAAGATCAAGGGGAGGTCAAAAAGTTTTCTCATTAAGTCAGTGTGACCCCGATATTATACACCTTCAGAACAGGATTTACCAAGTCACGAACCGTATGCTGGTAAAAACGTCACCATTACTGGATATAAAGCAGGGATTGAAGGAATTGTTATACGTTACCAAGGTTTATGTCGTATCCGTTGTTAATGAATGTAAGGAGTTACTTTTCTTATGCGATAACGAAACGAAGGGTGAACCTATTATTGAGGCAATAAATTTAGACGACAAAGAGTATTCATTTTCCTTTTCTTTTTCGGGTGAGGCGATGGGTGAAGTAGCGTATAGCGATCCGATGGTTTACTTATACGAACCAAACGCGTCAATACTAAAAAGCGGAGCATTCAAAACCATAGCTGGCCGTTTTAATATCTACAAATTACACCCCAACACTCACCTCTATACATCAGATTATTTAATTGACGATTTCCCCGGAAAAGTTTTCAAAGTGGAGTCATTTGTAAAATCAAACCCGAAGGAATTAGCCTATCATTTCGAAGGGTTCATGGCAAACATCATCACGCGTAATTATCCGTTGAGTGTGTCTGAGCTTAGAAAAAAAACCCGACTGAAAGAAGGAGGAAATAAATTTTTGATCGGATGCTCCGGTGTCACAAAAAAGTTTTTAGTGGTAACGAGCAGAATCAGATAGCTTGTAAAATTCTGCCTATGGTCACCTCGCCATTAAATTTTTGCACCAGCCTTTGATTAGTGTAAATGTAAACTGACGGTGCTGGAATCCCACCAAAATTTCTGATGACGTCGTCGACAGTGGTTAATGCAAAGACAACATTGTTCTGCCCTAAAAGATCATAGGTTTCACCAAACTTTTTTACTGCAGCCATCTCACCAGCTGATATAAAATACAAGGTGTATTCTTTGAACGCCGTCAGATTTTCGCGGATCTCTTTGGCTTCACGTTGACAATGGTCACAATCCGGTTGGAAGAGTATCAGAATGGTTCTTTCTTTTAAAGCATGTACATCGATATTCGATTCGTCCAAAGATTTAATCACCATTTTTGGCAAGTCATTCTGCGTTTGAATAACAGTTGATTCACTATTAGACTCCACTGCAGATTTGGACGATGGTGACGAGCAACAAAAAATAATAGCACTAAAAGTTCCAATAATAAGTGTGTAAGTAATTTTCATGTTCGTGCAAATCGAAGCGTTGCGTATATAAGAAAGCTGAGTAGGACAATGCTGCCGTATAATGTTAATACCTTCCTGCGGTTTTGTTTTGCCTCCCACCAAAGCATGATCCATGGTTTGTAAAGCCCAGCCACCAGAAAAATCGTTCCTATTATTCCAACAACTAACAAAAAGGTTTCCAACCATTTCATCTTCTAAAATTAATAGAATTTTCTTCTATTCTTGGAGAACGGATAGGGTAAATACTATCTTTGCAACCTTTCAAATTTCTTCAGTGCCGTGCGGGTGATCGATTTTCTAAATATCTATCGAGCAGATGGTTTCATTAAGACCGTAGCTGCAGGAATAAAAACGTCTGGAAATCAGAACATCCAATTAAAAGGTCTTTCTGGAAGTTTAGATGCCTTGATCGTCGCATCCATTTTTAAAATTCATCCCCAAGATTTCCTTGTGGTTCTTCATGACAAGGAAGAAGCAGCGTACTTTCAGAACGATCTTCAAAATCTGTTGTCGCAAGAGGTTCTTCTTTTCCCTATGTCTTATAAGCGGCCATATGAATACGATGAAATCGAGAACGCAAATGTGTTGATGCGAACTGAGGTTTTGAATTTGTTATCCAACAAGAAGTCAGCTGAAATAATCGTTACTTACCCGGAAGCACTAGCTGAAAAGGTAATCAACAAGCGATCACTGGCACAAAATACTTTTTCGGTGAAGCTAAAAGAGAAACTCGATATCCAGTTTTTGGAAGAGTTCCTTCACACATATGATTTTGAAAAAACAGATTTTGTATATGAAGCTGGGCAGTTCGCTATTCGAGGCGGAATAATTGATATCTTTTCATTTGCATATGAGTACCCTTATCGCATCGAACTTTTCGGGGACGAAGTGGATAGCATCAGAACGTTTGATCCAGGCTCTCAGTTGTCGGTTGAAACACTCGATAACATTAATATTATTCCCAACATTCAATCTAAGCTGACGCACGACGAAAGGCAATCATTTTTTGAATTTATCCCACCTGACACGAAAGTGTGGTTTAAAGACTATCAGCTTACACACGATATCGTGCAAAAGACCTTTGAAAAAGCAGAAGAGTCATTCACAAAAATATTGCGCTCGAGCGCAACGCAAATTATTTCTTCTCCAGAAAAATTGTTTGATGATGGCGCGTCGTTTACAAAGCTGAGCAAGGCATTTACATTGATAGAATTTGGAATTCGATTCATCCTTCCTGAATCAAAAGTCTTTAATTTCAATTCAGCGCCACAACCGTCTTTTAACAAGAACTTCGAGTTGTTGGCGCAGGACCTTTTCGAACATCAACTTAAGGGTTTTCAGAATTTCATAACGGCGGACGTTCCGAAACAAACAGAAAGATTAAAAGGAATTTTTGATGAAATCAATAACAAGGTCATCTTTCAGCCGCTCGATTTTTCACTGCGGCAAGGATTTGTAGATTCGAACCTTCAGGTCGTTTGCTATACAGATCATCAAATCTTCGAACGCTTTCACAGATATCGGGGAAAAGAAAAATTCTCGAAGTCAAAAGCGATGACGCTACGGGAATTGCAAACGCTCCAACCAGGCGATTTTGTTACGCATATTGACTATGGAATTGCCAAGTTTGCAGGCTTAGAAAAAAAAGAAGTTAACGGACACGAGCAGGAAGCCATTCGGCTGGTGTACAAGGACGATGACTTGCTTTATGTAAGCATTCACCTGTTGCATAAAATCTCGAAATACTCCGGAAAGGATGGAGCCACACCAGCCATCAGTAAGCTGGGATCGCAAGAATGGGAAAACAAAAAAGCAAAAGCAAAGAAGCGCGTCAAAGATATCGCCAAGGAACTGATCGAGCTTTATGCAAAAAGAAAATCCGGATCAGGCTTTGCATTCGCGCCGGACAGCTTTTTACAAGCTGAATTGGAATCCTCTTTTATGTATGAGGATACACCTGATCAGG